>DASTHP010000001.1:0-16093 GCA_035718125.1 Burkholderiales bacterium
GTTCCACTTCCACCTGCATGTGCTGCCGCGCCACGACGCGGACGGCATGCAGCTCGTCTGGCCGGTCAAGAACCCGCCGCGCGAGCGACTCGAAGAGTACGCCGCGCAGATCCGCGCGCGGCTCGCCTAGCGCCGCCCCGCCTCGCGGCGAGCGCCGCCCCGCGGCTCAGCCCCAGGGCGAGTAGCCGAACGCCTGCCGGAAGCGCGCTTCGACCGCGGGGCGGTCGAGGCGGTGGTTCTGCGCCCCGCGGCTGGCGATCTTGATGGCGCCCAGCACCGCGCCCAGGCGCCCGATGTCCGGCCAACCCCAGCCCTGCGCGATGCCGTAGAGCAGTCCCGCGCGGTAGGCGTCGCCGCAGCCCGTGGGATCGACGACCCGCTCGGGCGCCGCAATGGGGATGTCGTGCACCTTGCCGTCCGTGAAGATGCGCGAGCCCTGCGCGCCCTGCGTCACGACGAGCGCCTTCACCTCGCGCGCGAGGCTTTCGAGCTTTCGCCCGGTCTTCTCCTCGAGGAGCTTGCCCTCGTAGTCGTTCACGGCGACATAGTCGGCGAGCCGCACGAACTCGGCGAGTTCCTCGCCGGAGAACATCGGCAGGCCCTGCCCCGGGTCGAACACGAAAGGAATGCCCGCGCCGGCGCACTGGCGCGCGTGCTGCAGCATGCCTTCCTTGCCATCGGGCGCGATGATCGCCAGGCCCGCACCGAGGGCGCCCTCGACGCGATTCTCGTGCGCATGGTTCATGGCGCCCGGGTGGAAGGCGGTGATCTGGTTGTCGTCGAGGTCCGTGGTGATGAAGGCTTGCGCGGTGAACTGCCCAGGGATCTTCTTCAGGTGCCGCGCGTCGATGCCCAGCCGCTGCAGGCGGTAAAGATAGGGATCGATGTCCTCGCCGACGGTGGCCATCACCATCGGGTCGCCGCCGAGATGCTTCAGGTTGTAGGCGATGTTGCCCGAGGTGCCGCCGAACTCGCGCCGCATCTCCGGGGTGAGGAAGCACACGTTGAGGATGTGCAGCTGGTCGGGCAACAGGTGGTTCTTGAAGCGATCCGGGAACACCATGATGGTGTCGTAGGCGATGGAGCCGGTGATCAAGGTTTTCATTCAGGAAGGATAGAACAGATAGACCCGGTAGCCCGTGGCACGCACGCCGCGGGTGTCGAAATGCACGCGCAGCACGCTCTCGCCGCCCGCGGCGATGCCCTGCGCGAGCGTCGCGCGGGCCGGCGCGCTCAAGTAGTCCGCGGGCTGCAGCACGCGCCGCACCACGGCCTTGTCCGCGGCGTCGGTGAGCGTGAGCTCGAGCGCCGGGTGCTCCTGCGCGAACGGGGCGCGGTTGCGGATCACCGCATTGAGCACGATCAGGCCTTCGCGGCGGGTGTCGGCCTGCAGATCGGAGGATTCGAGGCTGAGCAGGTCGGGACGGCGCGGCAGCCGCAGCTCGCAGCCGAGCAGCCGGCAGGCCTCGGCAAGATGCGGTCGCGTCTGCGGCACGAGCGTGGCGAGCTCCGTGCGGTAGTACAGCGCGAGCTGCGCGAGCAGCGCGGCGAAGGCGAGCAGCGCGCCGAGCGCCCATAACGCGGTGAAGCGCGCGCGCGGCACTTCCTCTTCGAGGAACCCGGGCAGCGGGTCCTCGTCGGCTCGCGCCGTGGCCTTCGGCGCCGAAGCGCCACGGCCCGCCGCCGCTGCGGGACTCGCCGTGGCCGATGCCGACCGTGCGGCCGCGGACTGCGCGCCAGGCGCCGAACCGGGCTCGAACAGCCGCAATTGCGGCGAGGGCTCGGCCGGGGAGCCGTCCTCCATGCGGTGGGCGTTGCCGTCGAACACCGCGGCGCACTTGCCGCAGCGCACCAGGCCGCCGCGCGCCGCCAGCTGCTCCTCCAGTGCACGGAACGCGGTGCTGCACTGGGGGCAGCGCGTCACGACCGCGCTCACTGCCGGATTCCTTCGAGCAGGTCCCAGCCCTCCTCCGAGGCCGCGACGCGCATCGCGAAGTCGCCCGCGTAGGCTGCGCCGACTTCCGCGGACTGCGCATCGAGGATGCCGGAGAGCGCGATGCGCCCGCCGCGGCGCGTACGCGCGGCGAGCAGCGGTTCGAGCACGATCAGGGGTTGGGACAGGATGTTGGCCATCACCACGTCGTAGCTGCCGGGCGGCAGGCGCTCCGGCGGGAACACACGCAACGCCACGCCGTTGGCGCGGGCGTTGTCCGCCGCCGTCGCGAGTGCCTGCGGATCAAGGTCGACGGCGTCGGCGCTCGCGGCGCCGAGCTTGGCGGCGGCGATCGCCAATATACCGGAACCGCAACCGTAATCGAGGACGCTCGCGCCCGGCGCCAGCTGGCGCGCGAGCCAGGCGAGCACCAGGCGGGTGCTCGGGTGGCTGCCCGTGCCGAAGGCCAGGCCGGGATCGAGGCGCACCACTGCAGCGGCCGGGTCGCGCGGGGCTGCGTGCCAGCTCGGCACGATCCACAGGCGGCCTTCCAGGCAAAGCGGCGCGAACTGCGCCTGCGTCGTGCGCACCCAGTCCTCGTCGGCGATCGCGCGCGTCTGGTAGCGCGGCACCTCGAGGCCGGCGGCAGCCGCGGCGCGGGCGAGCAGCGTGGCCGCATCGGCCCGCTCGGCGAGCAGCGCGTGTACGCGCTGGCGCCGCGCGCCGGGCTCCCCGAGCCACACCGACTGCGCGCCCTCCTCCATCAAGGCGTCGGAAAACGCCTCGGCCTGCGCCGCTTCCACCTCCAGCGTGACGCCGACCCAGGGCACTACTTGACCTTCTGCTTGCTCTCCTGCGCGAGCTTCTGCTCGAGGTAGTGGATCGAGGTGCCGCCGCGCAGGAAGCGGCTGTCGTGCAGAAGTTCGCGGTGCAGCGCGATGTTGGTGGTGATGCCCTCCAGCACCATCTCCGAGAGCGCGATGCGCATGCGCCGGATCGCCTGGTCGCGTGTCGCGCCGTAGGCGATGAGCTTGCCGACCATCGAGTCGTAGTTGGGCGGCACCGTGTAGCCGGCGTAAATATGCGTGTCGACGCGGATGCCGGGGCCTCCGGGCGGGTGGTAGGAGGTGATGCGGCCCGGGGACGGCGTGAAGCGGTACGGATCCTCGGCGTTGATGCGGCACTCGATGGCGTGGCCGCGCAGCACGACGTCCTTTTGCCGCAGGCGCAGCTTCTCGCCCGCGGCGACGCGGATCTGCTCCTGCACCAGGTCCACGCCGGTGACCATCTCGGTCACCGGGTGCTCCACCTGGATGCGCGTGTTCATCTCGATGAAGTAGAACTCGCCGTTCTCGTACAGGAACTCGAAGGTGCCGGCGCCGCGGTAGCCGATCTTGCGGCAGGCGTCGGCGCAGCGCTCGCCGATCCGCTCGCGCTGCTTCTCGGTCAGCTCGGGGGCCGGCGCTTCCTCGATGATCTTCTGGTGGCGCCGCTGCATCGAGCAGTCGCGCTCGCCCAGGTAGATGGCGTTCCTGTGGCTGTCGGCGAGCACCTGGATCTCGATGTGCCGCGGGTTCTCCAGGTACTTCTCCATGTACACGGTGGCATTGCCGAAGGCGGCTTGCGCCTCGCCGCGCGTCATGTTCACCGCGTTGAGCAGCGCCGCCTCGGTGTGCACCACCCGCATGCCGCGCCCGCCGCCGCCGCCGGCGGCCTTGATGATCACCGGGTAGCCGACCTTGCGCGCGATGCGCACGACCTCCTTGGGCTCCTCGGGCAGTGCGCCCTCGGAACCGGGCACGCAGGGCACGCCCGCCTTTTCCATCGCCTGCTTGGCGCTCACCTTGTCGCCCATCAGGCGGATGTTCTCGGGCCGCGGCCCGATGAACACGAAACCCGAGCGCTCGACGCGCTCGGCGAAGTCGGCGTTCTCGGAGAGAAAGCCGTAGCCGGGATGGATCGCCTCGGCGTCGGTGACCTCGGCCGCGCTGATGATGGCCGCCATGTTGAGGTAGCTGTCGCGCGCGGGCGCCGGGCCGATGCACACCGACTCGTCAGCGAGCTTGACGTACTTCGCCTCGGCGTCGACCGTCGAATGCACGACCACCGTGCGGATGCCCATCTCGCGGCAGGCGCGCTGGATGCGCAGCGCGATCTCGCCGCGATTCGCTATCAGTATCTTTTCGAACATGAGGGGATCCGCAGGGGGGCGCAGACGACCGGTCGCAGCCCCGCTTGCCGCTTATTCGATGATGAACAGCGGCTGGCCGTACTCCACCGGCTGGCCGTTCTCCACCAGGATCGCCTTGATCATGCCGGTGGCATCGGCCTCGATCTCGTTCATCAGCTTCATTGCCTCGATGATGCACACGGTCTCGCCGGCCTTGACGTTCTGGCCGACCTCGACGAACGGCTTGGATTCCGGCGAGGCTGAGCGGTAGAAGGTCCCGACCATTGGCGCCTTGAGCACGTGGCCGGACGGGGCGGGCTCCTCTGGCGCGGCGGCCGCGACCGCAGCCGTTGCCGCAGCTGCGGGAGCCGCGGAGGCGGGGGCGCCAGCCGTCGCCGCTGCAGGCGCTGCCGCCGGGCCGATGGGCGTCACCGTCGCCTCGCCGCCCTTGACGATCTTCACCTTCTCCTCGCCCTCGGTGATCTCGAGCTCGGCGATGCCGGACTCCTGCACGAGGTCGATGAGCTTCTTCAGCTTGCGCAGATCCATTGCTGTGTCCTCCCCCGGCGGGCCTGGATGCCCCCGGGCGCCTGGCCGGGCTAGGCCCCGCCGCTCCCGTCGAGCCGGCCGATCGCGAACTCGAGCGCGAGCTCGTAGCCGCGGCTGCCGAGCCCGAGGATCGAGCCGACGGCGACCGCCGTGAAATGCGAATGGGCGCGCCAGGGCTCGCGCGCGTGGATGTTCGACAGGTGCACCTCGACGAAAGGGATCTGCACTGCCGTCAGCGCATCGCGCAAGGCGATGCTCGAGTACGTGAAGGCGGCCGGGTTGAGGATGATGAAGCCCACCCCCTCGCGCTTGGCCTGCTGGACGCGATCGACCGCCACGCCCTCGTGATTGGTCTGCAGGCACTCCAGCGTGATGCCGGCTGCCTTCGCCCGGGCGGCGAGCCGGCGCTCGATCATCGCCAGGGTATCCCTGCCGTACAGGTGCGGCTCCCGTGTCCCGAGCAGATTGAGGTTCGGGCCGTTGAGGAGCAGGACCTTCGTCTGGACCGCTTTTCTGGATTTAGCCATTTTTCACCGAAGAAGACGGCAATATAGCCGAAATTCCAAGAGCCCTCTGGTGGGCCCGTGGGAACTGTCCGCAGGCTTGTCTCGGCATCCTGTCGGCCTGGAAAAAGCAGGCCTGCTGTGTAAATCGCAGATCGAAGTAGTTGGACGCTTTTAGAAGGAAATGCCGTCTCTTTGAAGGGAGATCAGAGCTTCTTGGCGACCAACTCGCCTACCTCCGTGATCCCTGCCCGCTCCATCACGCGCCCGGCAACCGAGGTCTTGACAGCGACGCGCTCGTCGCGAGGGTCGAAGACGGACAGCCTCAGGGGCGCACCCTCCCAGTCCAGCGTGAAGACGCTCACCGGTAGCGCGCGATCACCCGAATAGCGCCGCCCTTCGGCGGTTTCGAAGGGGATGTTGCGCTCCAGGAGGAACAGCTCGACCTCCTTGGCGCTGTCCGGATAGAGCTGCAGGTCGATCTCGGCGTACGGGCCCGCGATGCCCTTGAGCACCGGGCCGGTCAGATAAGGACTGAAGCGCGCAAAGGCCCGCATCGCCTGCAGCGCGACGCGGCGCAGCGCGGCGATACGCTCGGGATGCTCGGTGGCCTGGTAGAGCGCGCGATAGGCACGCAGCTCCGCCTCGATCTCGTCGTTGGCGGGCAGCGACTCGGTGTCGGCCGCGCCGAGCTGCCGCGCGGCCTTGCGCTTGGCCTGGGCAAAGTCCTCGACGCCATCCTCGGCCATGATGCGCGCGGCCGCTGCAGCAATGCGCGCTCGCATGGCGTCCTGCCGCGTGGTCCGGCGGCTCATGTCCGGGGCATCATAGCGCAACGCGCGGGGAAGCTCTGCGCCGGTCCCGCGTGCGACCTGCGCAGAGCTTCCCCGGGACATCGCGTAAAATCGCCGCCCCTTTCACGAGCCGGCTCGCGCGCCGCACATGGCTGCACACCTGCACATCCTCGGCATCTGCGGCACGTTCATGGGCGGGCTCGCAGCGATTGCGCGCGAGGCGGGCTTCCGCGTCAC
Organism: Burkholderiales bacterium; assembly: GCA_035718125.1. Taxonomy (GTDB): domain Bacteria; phylum Pseudomonadota; class Gammaproteobacteria; order Burkholderiales; family SG8-39; genus JAABQT01. The sequence continues at coordinate 6,187 of DASTHP010000001.1, forward strand.
CGGCTGCGACGCAAACGTCTATCCGCCGATGAGCGAGCAGCTGGCGTCGCTCGGCATCGACCTGGTTGAGGGCTACGGCGCGGAACAGATGGCGCTCGCACCCGATGTCTGGGTCGTCGGCAACGTCGTGACGCGCGGCAATCCGCTGATGGAGGCGATCCTCGAGGCGGACCAGCGCTACGTTTCCGGCCCGCAGTGGCTCGCCGAGCACGTGTTGCGTGGCCGCCACGTGCTCGCGGTGGCTGGTACCCATGGCAAAACCAGTACGGCTTCGATGCTCGCCTGGATCCTCGAGCACGCCGGGAGCAGGCCGGGCTTCCTGATTGGCGGCGTGCCAGAGAACTTCGGGATTTCCGCGCGACTGGGGGCTCAGTCCTGCTTCGTGATCGAGGCAGACGAGTACGACACGGCGTTCTTCGACAAGCGGTCCAAGTTCGTTCATTACCCCGCGAGGACCGCGATCCTGAACAATCTCGAGTTCGATCATGCCGATATCTTCGGCGATCTTGCCGATATCGAGCGTCAATTCCATCATTTCGTCAGAATCATCCCTGGCGGCGGGATGATTGTCCTGAATGGCAGGGATGAGGCCCTGAAGCGGGTGCTTGCACGAGGTTGCTGGACACCCGTGGAGCGCTTCGGCGTAGAGGGGGGCTGGCAGGCTGGCGAGCCGGGGCCTGCAGGAGACTTCGAGATCCGGTTTGCGGGCAGGGGCATGGGGTCGCTGCGCTGGGACCAGCCGGGGGAGTTCAACCGCCTGAACGCCCTGGCGGCGATCGCAGCCGCGCGCCATGCGGGAGTGGACCCGGCGGCCGCGATTGCCGCGCTCGGCGCCTTCAAGGGCGTGCGGCGCCGCATGGAGCGCAAGGGCGCGGCACGCGGTGTCACGGTGTATGACGATTTCGCCCACCATCCCACGGCGATCCAAGTGACCCTGGAAGGCTTGCGCGCCCAGGTTGGCGCGGCGCGCATCCTCGCCGTGCTCGAGCCGCGGTCCAACACGATGAAGCTCGGGATCATGAAGGACCGGCTGCCTGGCAGCCTTGCTGGCGCGGACCGCGTGTTCGTGTTCGGCGCCGGTCTCGGCTGGGACGCAGCCGCGGCGCTGCGGCCCCTTGGCGAGCGCGCGCGCAGCTTCGAGCGGCTCGAGGCGCTCGTCGCGGCAGTCGCCGCCGAGGCGCGCGCGGGCGACCACGTGCTGGTGATGTCCAACGGCGCCTTCGGCGGCATCCACGCAAGGCTCCTCGAGGCAATCGAGCGCCAGGCAGCGGCGTGATCGTCTACCTGCACGGCTTCAACTCCTCGCCGCAGTCGCACAAGGCGCAGGTGCTGGCGCGCTATCTCGCGGCGCGCGGCCTGGGGGCGCACTACGCTTGTCCCGCGCTGCCGGTGCTTGCCGCCGATGCCATTGCGGCGATCGAGGCGCTGATGGCGCGGCACCCGGGGGCGCGGTTCTGCTTTGCCGGGTCGTCGCTCGGCGGCTACTACGCGACCTGGCTCGCGGAGAAGCACGACGCGCGCGCCGTCCTGCTCAACCCCGCCATCGACCCGCACGTCGGCCTGCGCGCCTTGCTCGGCGAGCAGAAGAACCTGCACAGCGGCGAGCCCTACCTGCTGACCGAGGCGCACCTGCGCGCCTGGGAGAAATTGTGGGTGCCGCGCGTCACGCCGGAGCGCTACCTCCTGATCGTGGAGACGGGCGACGAGGTGCTCGATTACCGCAAGGCTGTCGCGCGCTATGCGGGCGCCGAGCAGATCGTCGTGCCGGGCGGCGACCACTCGCTGGAATCTTTCGAGCGTCACCTGCCGCGCATCGTCGCGTTCGCCGGTCTTGCCGGGGCCTGAGGTGCACCTGCTCTACGAGGAGGAGGGCGAGTTCAAGGTCGGCACCGTGCTCGCGCAGGCGCCCGCCTCGTTCCAGGTGGAGACGCCGCACGGGCGGCGCGCCAAGATCAAGGCGGCGAACGTGCTGCTGCACTTCGAGCGGCCCGCCGCGGCGGAGCTCCTCGCGGCCGCGCAGGCGTACGCGGCGGGCCTGGACAGCGATTTTCTGTGGCAGTGCTGCGGCAGCGGGGAGTTCGGCTTCGAGGATCTCGCGCGCGAGTACGTCGGCCGCGAGCCGGGTCCGGCCGAGGCGGCCGGGGTGCTGCTCAAGCTGCATTCGGCGCCGATCTACTTCCATCGCCGCGGGCGCGGCCGCTACCAGGCGGCCCCCGCGGAAACGCTCAAGCTCGCGCTGGCCGCCGCCGAGAAGAAGCAGCGCGTGGCGGCGCAGATCACCGATTGGGCGGCGCGCCTGGCGCTTTTCGAGTGCCCGGCGGAGATCGAGCGCCTGAAGGACGAGCTGCTGTACGCCCCCGACCGCAACAAGCCGGAAACCAAGGCCTTCGAGCAGGCCTGTGCGCGGACCGGGCTCAGCGGGGCGCGCCTGCTCGAGCGCTGCGGCAGGCTGCCCGACGCGCACGCCTACCACCTGAACCGCTTTCTCTTCGAGTTCTATCCACGCGGCACGGCGTTTCCGCCGCACCCGCCAGTGGCGGCGCCCGCCGACCTGCCGCTCGCGGGCGTCGAGGCGTTCAGCCTGGACGACATCGGCACCACCGAGATCGACGACGCGTTCTCGCTCACCCGTGTCTCGGCGGACGAATGGCGCCTGGGCATTCACATTGCCGCGCCCGCGCTCGCCTTCGCGCCGGGCTCCGCGCTCGATGCGATCGCGCGCGAGCGCCTGTCGACCGCCTACATGCCCGGCCTGAAGTTCACCATGCTGCCCGCGGACGTGGTGGCCGCCTGTTCGCTCGATGCAGGTACCGAGCGCGCGGTGCTGTCGCTCTACGTCAACGTCGCCGCCGCCGACTTCGCGGTGCGCGGCCGGCATTCGCGGCTGGAGCGCATGCGCATCGGCGCGAATCTGCGCCATCCGCAGATTCAGGCGCTCGATGCGGCCTTCGAGTCCGGCACCGAGGCGGGGCTGCCGCACGAGATGGAACTGCGCACGCTGTGGCGCGTGGCCGAGGCGCTCGAGCGGCGGCGCGGCAAGGCGAGCGTCAATCCGCTGGTGCCCGACTACGTGTTCCGGGTCGAGGAGGGCAGGGTGCGCATCGAGCCGCGGCGTCGCGGCGCGCCGCTCGACAAGCTGGTCGCCGAGCTGATGATCCTCGCCAACAGCGCCTGGGGCGAGTTGCTCGCCGAGCGCGACGTGGCGGGGCTGTACCGCGTGCAATCTTCGGGCAAGGTGCGCATGAGCGTGCACGCCGAGGCGCACGACGGCCTCGGTGTCGCCTGCTACGCCTGGATGACCTCGCCCCTGCGCCGCTACGTCGACCTGGTGAACCAATGGCAGCTCGCGGCGACGCTCTCGGGCCGCAAGCCGCCTTTTGCGCGCACTTCGGAAGCATTGCTGTGCGCGTTGCGCGCCTTCGAAGTCACTTATGCGCGCTACGCGGAGCACCAGCGCGCGATGGAGGACTACTGGTGCCTGCGCTGGCTGCAGCAGGAAGGCGTGACCGCGATCGAGGCGCTGGTGCTGCGCGAGAACGTCGTGCGCTTCGATGGGCTGCCGCTCACGGCGCGCGTGGCCTCGCTGCCGGCGTTCGACCCGGGCATGCGCGTGCGCCTCGACATCGGCGCCGTGGACCTCATCGAGCGCAGCGTGGCCTGCGTTTTCCGCGAGGCACTGGGGCGGGCGGCGGCGCCGCTCGAGGGCGGCACCGAGCAGGCCGCAGGCTAAAGCTCTAGAATGGCGCAGGTTTATCGCCATGAGGTGCCCTTGCAGGGGGTGCTAGCGCATCGCATCTCGGGGGCGGCAGAAGCCTGGGCCGGCCTCGATCGGCAATCCCGCGTTCTGTACGCATCGGTGGCGCTTTCGCTGCTCCTGCACGCGGTGCTGCTCTCGATCCACTTCAAGTTTCCGAACGCCCTTCGCTGGCAGAGCGCCAACCCGTCGCTCGACGTGATCCTGGTGAACGCCAAGTCGCGCCAGCGCCCGGCCGCGGCGGACGCGCTGGCGCAGGCGAACCTGGAAGGCGGCGGCGAGACCGACCAGAACCGCCGCGCGAAGACGCCGCTGCCGGTGATCGAGCCGCGCGCACCCGGGCGCGACCTCGCGCAGACGCAGCGCCGCGTGCGCGAGCTGGAGGCCCAGCAGCGCAAGCTGCTCGCGCAGTCGCGCAAGTCGCGCGAGCGCGTGGCGCCGGAAGCCGAGCGCCGCGCGCCGGCCGAGGCGCCGGCCACGGAACTCTCCGGGCGCGATCTCGCGGACCTCTCGCTCGCGGCCCTGCGCCTGCAGGCGCAGATCGACCGGCAGGTGGAGGCCTACCAGAAGCGTCCGCGCAAGAAGTTCATCGGTGCCTCCGCGGTCGAGTACCGCTTCGCGCAGTACGAGGAAGACTGGCGCCAGAAAGTGGAGCGCATCGGCACGGTGAACTATCCGGCGGCGGCGCGCGGCAAGCTCTACGGCAACCTGCGCATGACGGTGATCCTGCGTCCCGACGGCAACGTCGAGTCGATCGAGCTGGACCGCTCCTCCGGGCTCAAGGTGCTGGACGACGCCGCGTTCCGTATCGTGCGCATGGCTTCGCCCTACGCGAGCTTCCCGCCCGATATCCGCCGCGATACCGACCTGCTGGTGATCACGCGCACCTGGTTCTTCGGCAGGGGCGACCGGCTCTGGACGGAGTGAGCGTACAGGGGGAGACTGACGTCGTTTCCTCCCGCACCCCCCTTTCTGCCGACTGACGAGCAATACGCCCGTGGCTGATCGGTATGCCGTGATCGGCAATCCGGTGGCGCATTCGAAATCGCCATGGATCCACGCGCAGTTCGCGCGCGCCACGGGCGAGGACATCGAGTACGGGCGCATCGAGGCGCCGGTGGACGGCTTCGTGCGCGCGGTCGAGGCGTTCCGCGCGCAGGGCGGCAGGGGACTCAACGTCACCCTGCCGTTCAAGGGCGAGGCGTTCCGCTTCTGCGCGGCCACGAGCGCGCGCGCGGCAGCGGCGCAGGCCGTCAACACGCTGGTGCTGGATCGGGACCGGCCCTGGGGCGACAACACGGACGGCGAGGGCCTGGTGCGCGATCTCGCGGTCAACCTCGGGCGCACGCTGGGCGGCGCGCGCATCCTGCTGATGGGTGCGGGCGGCGCGGCGCAGGGCGTGATCGGGCCGCTGGCGCTGGCGAGCGGGGCGGCGATCGTCATCGCCAATCGCACGGTGGCGCGCGCGCAGGCGCTCGCGGCGCGTGAGCGCGGCGCCACGGCGTGCGGCTACGAGGCGCTCGCCGGGCGCAGCTTCGACCTGGTGGTGAACGCCACCTCGGCAGGACTCGCCGGCGAACTGCCGCCGCTGCCGGCGGGACTCTTCGCTCGCGGGGCGCTCGCCTACGAGATGGTCTACGGTCGCGTCACGCCGTTCATGGCGATGGCGCGTGCGGCCGGGGCACAGGTGGCGGACGGCCTGGGCATGCTCGTGGAGCAGGCGGCGGAGTCTTTCCTCGTCTGGCGCGGGGTTCGCCCGGACACCGCAGCCGTGCTCGCCGCGCTGCGCGCGCCGTGAGAATCGCGCGGCGCGCCGCCCGCGCCCTGAAGATCCTCGGCTGGGCGCTCGCCGCCGTGATGGCAGCCGTGCTGCTCGTCCAGGCCTGGTACTACGCGCACATCTTGTGGTGGGCGCAGGAAGCCCCCGCGCGCACCGCCTTCATGGAGCGGCGGCTCGAGCAGCTGCGCACGAAGAATCCGAAGGCGACGCTGCGCCACCAGTGGGTGGCCTACGAAAGCATCTCGATCTCGCTCAAGCGCGCGGTGGTCGCCGCCGAGGACGCGAAATTCATCGAGCACGAAGGCTTCGACTGGGAAGCGATCCAGAAGGCGATGGAGAGGAACGAGAGGAAGGGCAAGGTGGTGGCGGGGGCCTCGACCATCAGTCAGCAGCTCGCCAAGAACCTGTTTCTCTCGGGGGAGCGCTCCTGGGTGCGCAAGGGACAGGAGGCGTTGATCACCGCGATGCTCGAGCAGGCGATGAGCAAGCGCCGCATCCTCGAGCTGTACCTGAACTTCGCCGAGTGGGGCGAGGGCGTGTTCGGCGCGGAAGCGGCGGCGCGCCATCACTTCGGCGTAACGGCCAGGTCCCTGGATGAGGAGCAGGCGGCGTATCTGGCGGCGACCCTGCCCAGCCCGCGCCGCTACGACCGCGGCCGGCGCACGGCCTACATCGACAGCCGGATGGACACCATTCGCGAGCGCATGCCGAAGGTGCAGGTTCCCTGAGGGGGAGCGGCCGCGGGCTGCGGCATTGCGGCCCGCCCGGTCAGGTGTCGCCGCTTGGGCCGAACGCGCTCGCCAGCATGCGGCGCGTGGCGTCGAACTGGGACTTGAGCGCGTAGTCGAACAGGCCCACGCGCTCGGCGAGCAGCGCCTGGGCAAAGCTGGCAGCGCTGGCCGGCGCCAGCGCGAGGTGCGCGTCGGCCTCGCCGCTCGCCGCGGCCATGCGCATGCCCTGCTTGCGCGCGAGATGCATCATCGCCGCGTTCTCCGTCAGGCAGTGCATGAACAGCGTGCCGATGCCCCAGTTGCGCGCATGCGTGTGCGCGCGCTCCAGGAGCGCGCCGCCGATGCCGCGGCCGCGGTGCGTGGGGAGCACCGAGACGCCGAGCTCGGCGTGCGCATCGGCGCGCGCGAGGTGCGCAGCGCCCGCGAGATTCAGCTCGTCGTCGAACACGCCAAATACCGCGTCGCGCGTGAAATCGATGCCCGCGACGTAGTCGGCGATCGAGGCGTCGGCAAGCGGCAGGCCGAAGCGCAGGCGCCGGTCCTCGGCCCCGAGCGCGAGAAAATGCGCCAGCAGCTTGCCGCGCTCGAGCCTGCCCACTTCACGGGTCACGATCTGCATGAGTTGTTGGACAGCGCCGGGGCACGCAAGGTTCGTGGCGCTGCCCGGGCGCGCGTTCTCGCGCCTCAGGGCTGGCGAAAGGCTTCGCGCGCCGCGGCGAGCGTTTCCGCCACCTCGCGCGCGCCGTGCGCGGCGGAGACGAAGCCCGCCTCGTAGGCCGAAGGCGCGAGGTATACGCCGCGCGCGAGCATGGCGTGGAAGAAGCGGTTGAAACGCTCGCGGTCGCACTGCATGACCTCGGCAAAGGAGGTCGGCGGCGTTGCGCGGAAGTACACGCCAAACATGCTGCCGATGGATTGCGCCGAGAAGGTGACGCCGGCGCCCTTCGCTTCCGCGGCGAGGCCCTCGACGAGCGAGCGCGTGGTCGCCGCGACGCGCTCCTGGAAGCCCGGCGTGTCGACGAGCTTCAGCGTCGCCAGGCCCGCGGCCACCGCCACGGGGTTGCCCGAGAGCGTGCCCGCCTGGTACACGGGGCCGAGCGGGGCGATTCTCTCCATGATCTCGCGCCGCCCGCCGACCGCGCCGACCGGCAGCCCGCCGCCGATCACCTTGCCGAGCGTGGTGAGGTCGGGCCGGATGCCGAAGCGCGCCTGCGCGCCGCCCAGCGCGACGCGAAAGCCGGTCATCACCTCGTCCAGGATCAGCACTGCGCCGTGCCGCGTGCATTGCTCGCGCAGCGTTTCGAGAAAGCCTGGCGCGGGCAGCACGAGGTTCATGTTGCCCGCCACCGGCTCGACGATCACACCGGCGATCTCGGCGCCGCGCCGCTCGAACAGTGCGCGCGCGCCCGCCGCATCGTTGTAGTCGAGCACCAGCGTGTGCGCGGCGGTCTCCGGCGGCACCCCGGCCGAGCTCGGGTTGCCGAAGGTGAGCGCGCCCGAACCCGCCTTCACCAGCAGCGCGTCGGCGTGGCCGTGGTAGCAACCCTCGAACTTGACGATGAGATTGCGTCCCGTGGCCCCGCGCGCAAGGCGCAGCGCCGTCATGGTGGCCTCGGTGCCCGAGGACACGAGGCGCACCATCTCCAGCGAAGGCACCAGGCGGCAAAGGAGCTCCGCGAGTTCCACCTCGGCTTCGGTGGGCGCGCCGAAGGACAGCGCGCGCGCGGCCGCCGCCTGCACCGCCTCGACGACCGCGGGGTGCGTGTGGCCCACCAGCATCGGCCCCCAGGAGCCGAGGTAGTCGATGTAGCGCTTGCCGTCGGCATCCCACAGGTGCGCGCCGGAGGCGCGCTCGCAGAAGGGCGGCGTGCCGCCGACCGCGCGGAACGCGCGCACCGGCGAGTTCACGCCCGCCGGGATGTGGCGCTGCGCGCGCTGGAACAATTCCTCGTTACGCGATGTCATGGTCGATTGCTCATGGTCGATGGGCGGTCTCGGGCTGGAAGATCTTCGCAAAATCCCGCGCACGCCGGGCGACATCCGCGGCGTCGAACAGGTCCGCGATCACGGCGACGCAATCGGCGCCGGCCGCCACCACCTCGGGGGCGTTCTGCAGCGTGATGCCGCCGATCGCCACCTTCGGCACGCCGAGCGGCAGGGAGAACAGCGTGAGCGGTGCGCGCACGGCCCCGGGCTTGGTGATCGAGGGAAACACCGAGCCGAAGGCGACATAGTCGGCGCCCGCGGCAATGGCGCGCCGGGCCAGCTCCGGCCGGTCGTAACAGGACGCGCCGAGGATGCGCCCAGGCAGCCGCGCGCGCGCACTGGCGAGGTCGCCGTCTTCGCGCCCGAGATGCACGCCCGCGGCGTCGACCTCCAGCGCGAGCGCCACATCGTCGTTGATGATCAGCGGCACGCCGTGGCGGCGGCAGAGCTGCGCCAGCGCGCGAGCCTCCGCGCCCCGCAGCGACGCGTCCGCCTCCTTGCGTCGATACTGCAGCGCGCACAACGCGCCGGAACTCACCGCGGCGACGACGCGCGCCATGGTCGCGGCGCGCCCGAGTTCCTCGGGCGTGATGGCGTACAGGCCGCGTAGTCTCATCGCGTCATCGTACGGGCAGGTGCTGGCCGCTCGCGGGCCGGAAGCCGCGCGCGAGCGCGTGCCACGTGTAGTCCTGCGCCGCGCGCGCGGCCTCGGGCACGGCGTCGCCGTGCGCGAGGCGCGCCGCAATGGCCGAAGCGAGCGTGCAGCCCGAGCCGTGGTAGCTCGCGGGCAGGCGCGGCCAGCGGTCCTCGCGCACGACGCCGGTGGCGCCGTGCAGCGTGTTGACCACCTCGGGCGTGTCCGCGTGCGTGCCGGTGACCAGCACGTACTGGCAGCCGCGCTCGAGGCAAGCGGCGACACCGCCAAGCGCGCGCACTTCCAGCGTGTTGGGGGTGAGCACCGTGGTGCGCGGCAGCAGGTGCAGGCGCAATGCTTCGAGCGCCGCGCGGTCGGCGAGCACGTCGCCGCGCCCCGAAGCGAGCACGGGGTCGAGCACCACCGGCACGCGCGGGTGCGCGGCGAGCAGCGCGCCGATCGCCTGCGCGTTGGCGGCGCTCGCCACCACGCCGATCTTGAACGCGGCGACCGGCAACTCGGCCAGCAGGCGCGTGGCTTGCTCGGTGACCAGCGGCGCGTCGAGCGCTTGCACGCGCGTGACACCGTGCATGTCCTGGACCGTGATGGCGGTCGCGACCGACAGCGGGTGGCAGCCGAGCGCGGCGAGCGTCAGCACGTCGGCTTGCAGGCCGGCGCCGCCGGTCGGGTCGGTGGCGGCGAAGCTGAGCACGAGCGGCGGAGGCAGGGGCATGCGTGGCGCGGGCGCGCCGCGGAATGAGCTAAGATGCCGCACGATTTTAACCCACCGCTTGCCGCGCACCGATGACCGAGACCCAAGTGCAGTACCGAACCTGGATGTGCCTGATTTGCGGATACGTCTACGACGAGGCCGCCGGGGTGCCGGACGAGGGAATCGCGCCGGGCACGCGCTGGGAGGACGTGCCCATGAACTGGACCTGCCCGGAATGCGGCGCGCGCAAGGAAGATTTCGAGATGGTCGAGATCTGAGCGCGCGCCGGCGCGCTTGGACTTGAAGGCGA
>DASTHP010000002.1:0-6632 GCA_035718125.1 Burkholderiales bacterium
CTCGTCGCCGACGTTGAGCACTTCGGAGGGATGCTTCACCCGGCGCCAGGCCAGGTCGGTGATGTGCAGCAGGCCGTCGATGCCGCCCAGGTCCACGAACGCGCCGTAGTCGGTGATGTTCTTGACGATGCCCTTCACCACCGCGCCCTCCTGCAGGCTGGAGAGCAGCGCCTCGCGCTCGGCGCCGGCGCTGGCTTCCAGCACCGCGCGGCGCGAGACCACCACGTTGTTGCGCTTGCGGTCCAGCTTGATGACCTTGAACTCCATCGTCTTGCCTTCGTACGGCGTGGTGTCCTTCACCGGCCGCAGATCCACGAGCGAGCCGGGCAGGAACGCGCGGATGCCCTTGGTCATGACGGTGAGGCCGCCCTTCACCTTGCCGGTGATGACGCCCTCGACCTTCTCGCCCTTCTCGAGGGACTGCTCCAACTCGATCCAGGCCGCCATGCGCTTGGCCTTGTCGCGCGACAGGCGCGTGGCGCCGTAGCCGTCTTCGAGCGCCTCGATGGACACCGAAACGAAATCGCCGGGCTTGACCTCGACCTCGCCGGCGTCGTTCTTGAATTCTTCGGCGGGGATGATCGATTCGGACTTCAGCCCGGCATTGACCACCACGAAATTGGGATCCACGCTGACCACCTCGGCGGTGATCACTTCGCCGATGCGCATCTCCTTGCGTGTGAGGCTCTCCTCGAACAGCGCGGCGAAGGACTCGGCGGATGGGGTCGGAACGGACTTGCTGACTGCGGGGGAAATGCTTGCCATGTAAGGGAAAAACCTCTTTCAGCCGCGCGCCCTTGCAGGCTGCCGCGGGTCAAGTTGCGAAAAGGACGCCCGCCTCAAGCGGGTCGCCCAGCCATTTTCCTCTCCCGGCACCAGCCGAGGATCACGCCGACGACTTCGTCCAGCGATCTCGCCGAGGTGTCCAGTTGCAGCGCGTCAGGGGCCGGCGCCAGTGGCGCCACTGCCCGGGCCGCATCGCGCGCGTCGCGCTGCTCCAGGTCGCGGGAAAGGGCGTGCAGATTAGCATCGATTCCTTTGTCTATCAACTGCTTATACCTGCGTTGGGCACGCACGGCCGGGGTCGCGGTCAGGAACACTTTGAGCTCGGCATCGGGGAACACGATGGTGCCCATGTCGCGGCCCTCGGCCACCAGCCCCGGGGGCCGGCGGAAGGCCCGCTGGCGCTGCAGGAGCGCAGTGCGCACGCCGGGCCGCCGAGCGACGTCGGAGGCGCGCGCAGCGACCGCCTCGTCCCGCAGGGCTTCCGTAACATCTTGTTGTGAAAGGAAAACCCTTCCATCCCGGAACTCCACGCGCATCGTTTCTGCGGTGAGCTCCGGGGTGTCGGGTCCAGCGAGTGCCACCAGCCGGTACAGCGCCCCGCTCTCCAGGCAATGGAAGCCGAGCGCCTGCGAGACCCGCACGGCGACCGCGCCCTTGCCGGAGGCCGAAGGCCCATCGATGGCGACGACCGGAACGCTCATCGCGCGATGCGGGCGAAGACCTTGAAGAAGTCCGGAAAGGTCTTGGCGACGCAGTCCGGGTCGTTGATGCGCAGGGCGATGCCGCCGAAGGCGGCGAGCGCGAGGCTCATAGCCATGCGATGGTCGTCATAGGTGTCCACCGCCACGCCAGTCCGGAGTACCTGCGGCGCGACCTTGAGAAAATCGGGCCCGGCCTCGACTTGCGCGCCGAGCTTTGCGAGCTCGGCGGCCATCGCCGCGATGCGGTCGGTTTCCTTCACGCGCCAGCTCGCGATGTTGCGCAGCGCGCAACGCCCGTCGGCGAAGAGCGCCAGCACCGCCGCGGTCATGGCGGCGTCCGGAATGTGATTGAGGTCGAGATCGAAGGCGCGCAGCGGCGCGCGGCCGCTCGCCTCGATCCAGTCCTCGCCCCGCGTCACGCGCGCCCCCATCTGTTCGAGCACTTCGCAGAAGCGCACGTCGCCCTGGATGCTCGCGCGGCCCACGCCCTCCACGCGCACCGGGCCGCCGCCAATCGCACCGGCCGCGAGAAAGTAGGAGGCCGCAGAGGCATCGCCTTCCACCTGCACGGTTCCCGGCGACGCGTACGCCGTGCCCGGCACGTCGAAGCGGCTCCACCGGGTGCGCCGCACTTCCACCCCGAAGCGTTGCATGAGATCGAGCGTGATCGCGACGTAGGGCTTGGAGATGAGCTCGCCCTCGACTGCGATCGTGCCGCCGCCGGCGAGCGGCAGCGCCATCAGCAGCGCGCTGACGTACTGCGAGGACACATCGCCGCGCACGCGCACCGTCTGCCCCGGCGCGATGCGTCCCGGGTGGATGGCGAGCGGCGGATAGCCATTCGCGCCCAGATAGTCGATGCGCGCACCCATGGCGCGCAGCGCGTCCACCAGGTCGCCGATCGGCCGCTCGTGCATGCGCGGCACGCCGGCGAGGCGATACTCGCCCCCCGAGAACGCGAGCACGGCGGTGAGCGGCCGGATGGCGGTGCCGGCGTTGCCGAGAAAGAGCTCCGCCTGCTTCTGTGCAAACACGCCCGCGGCGCCGGTGAGCGCCGCATCACGAACATCGACCCCGAGCTTGCCGAGCGCATCGCGCATCACGCGCGTGTCGTCGGCGTCCAGCAGCCCGCGCACCTCGGTCGTGCCGCCCGCGAGCGCGGCGAGCAGCAGCACGCGGTTGGAGATGCTCTTGGAGCCCGGCAGCCGCACCGTGCCCTCGGCACGGGTGAGCGGCCCGAGCTCGAGCGACCTCATTCGAACTCGCCGGCGAGCCAGCGCTCGCGCGCCGCGCGCGCCTCGGCGAACAGGCGCTCCAGCGCCGCGGCGTCGCCACGCTCGAGCAGCGGGCGCAGCGCGTGCAGCTTCTCGACATAGCGGTCGAGCTCGGCGAGCAGCGGCTCGCGGTTGGCGACGCAGATGTCGCGCCACATCTCCGGGTGGCTCGAGGCGATGCGCGTGAAATCGCGGAAGCCGCCCGCGGCGAAGCCAAAGAGCTGCGCAGAGTTGTCGCGCCCGGCGAACTCGTGCACCAGCGCGTAGGCGAGCAGGTGCGGCAGGTGGCTCACCGCGGCGAACACCGCATCGTGCGCCTCCGCGCCCATGCGGCTCACGCGCGCGCCGCAGGCGAGCCAGGCATCTGCCACCGCCTGCACGCTCGCCGCGGGATTCTCCGGCAGCGGCGCGAGCACCACGCGGCGTCCGCGGAACAGGTCTGCGCTCGCTGCGGCGGCGCCGCTCTTCTCGGCGCCCGCGATCGGGTGCGCCGGCACGAATTGCGCGATCTTCGGCCCGAGTGCGGCGCGTGCAGCGGCGATCACGTCGCGCTTGGTGCTGCCCGCGTCGGTGACGATGGCCGTGGGCTTGAGGCGTGGCGCGATGGCGCCGAGCACGGCGGGGAACTGCGCCACCGGCGTCGCCAACAGGACAAGGTCGGCGTCCGCCACGTCCTGCGCGATGGCGTCGATGATGCCTCGCTCGAGCGCCAACTGCAGGTTGGCTGCGCCGCGCCCGATGCCGGTAACGCGTCCGCAAAGGCCCGCGGCCTTGAGCGCCAGCGCGAAGGAGCCGCCGACCAGGCCGACGCCGACGATGGCGACGCGCTCGAAGCGCCGGGCGGGCCCGCGCTCGCTGCCGCTCATTCCTTCAGGCTCGGCGCGAGCGCAGCGAGGAATTTCTCGTTCTCCGCGGCAGTGCCGACGGTGACACGCAGGTGCTCGGGCAGCTGGTAGCCGCCGCCCACCGGGCGCACGATCACGCCGCGCCGCAAGAGCCGCTTGTAGACCTCTGGCGCCTTGCCCACGCGGATCGTGAGGAAGTTGCCGTAGGAGGGAATGAACTCCAGGCCGAGCTGCTGCGCGCCCTCGCGCAGCTGCCGCATGCCCTGCAGGTTCTCGGCATAGCTGCGCGCGACGAACTCCATGTCCTGCAGCGCGGCCGTCGCCGCGGCGAGCGCGACGCTGTTGACGTTGAACGGCTGGCGCACGCGGTTCATGACGTCGGCGACCGACGGGTGCGCGAGCGCGTAGCCCACGCGCAGGCCGGCGAGCCCGTAGGCCTTGGAGAAGGTGCGCGTCACCACCAGGTTCGGGTGGCGCTTGAGCCACTTCACGGTGTCGGCCCGCAGCTCCGCGGGCAGGTACTCGTTGTAGGCCTCGTCGATCACCACGATCACGCGCTCGGGCACGCGGCGCAGCAACGCCTCCAGCGCGGCTGGCGTGGACAGCGTGCCGGTCGGGTTGTTCGGGTTGGCGATCCACAGCACGCAGGTCTCGTCGTCCACCGCGCGCGCCATCGCCTCGAGGTCGTGGCCGTAGTCCTTCGCCGGCACGGCGAGGCCGCGCGCGCCGCGCGCCTGCGTGGCGAGCGGATACACGGCGAAGGCGTGCTGCGAGTACACCGCGGCGCGCCCGGGCCCGAGGAAAGCGAGCGCCACCAGCTCCAGCACGTCGTTGGAGCCGTTGCCGAGGACGATCTGCGCCATGTCGACGCCGTAGCGGCGCGCAAGCGCGTCCTTCAGCTCGAAGCCGTTGCCGTCGGGGTAGCGCGAGAGCTCGCCGAGCGTGCGCTCGATCGCGGCGCGCGTGCGCGGCCCGATGCCGCGCGGATTCTCGTTGGAGGCGAGCTTGACGATGTCCTTCTCTACGAGGCCCATCTCGCGCGCCAGCTCCGAGATCGGCTTGCCGGGCTGGTAGGGCGCGATCGAGCGCACGTACGAGGGGGAGATTTCGCAGGGATCCATGTTCATGGCGATGCGTGCCTCTCTTCTCTAGGCGACGGCAACGGGATAGGAGCCGAGCACCTTCAGGAAGGGCGCCTTCTGGCGCAGCTCGGCGAGCGCGGCGGCGACGCGCTCGTCCTTCTGGTGGCCCTCGACGTCGATGAAGAACACGTACTCCCACAGCGCGCTGCGCATGGCGCGCGAGGGGCGCGATTCGATGCGCGTCATGCTGACGCGGTTTGCGGCGAGCGGGCTAAGCAGCGCGTGCACCGCCCCGGGCTTGTTCTCCGCCGAGAGCACCAGCGAGGTGCGGTCGCGGCCCGTGGGCGCGGTGTCGAGCGGCCCCAGCACCAGGAAGCGCGTGGTGTTGTTCGGGTCGTCCTCGACCGAGCGCGCGAGCAGCTCGAGCTGGAAGCGCGCGGCCGCCGCCTCGCCGGCGATGGCCGCCGCGCCGGGCTCGCCCGCCGCGCGCCGCGCGGCCTCCGCGTTGGAGGCGACCGGCACGCGCTCCGCCGCGGGCAGATTCTGGTTCAGCCAGCCTGCGCATTGCGCGAGCGACTGGGCGTGCGAGTACACGCGCTTGACCGCGGCGAGCGTGGCGCCGCGCGTCGCCATCAGGTTCTGCTGCACGCGCAGCTCGATCTCGCCGCAGATGCGCAGCGGCGTGACGAGCAGCAGGTCCAGGGTGCGGCCGATCACGCCCTCGGTGGAGTTCTCCGCGGGCACCACGGCGTACTGCACGGCGCCCGACTCGCAACGGCGGAACACCTCGTCGATGCTCGCCGCGGGCTCGGCGCGCACGGCACCGCCGAAGTGCTTGCGCACCGCCTGCTCGCTGAAGGTGCCCTCGGGGCCGAGATAGGCGATGTGCAGCGCCTCCTCCAGGCCGCGGCAGGCGGAAATGACCTCGCGGAACACGCGCGTCGCGGCCTCGGCTGGCAGGGGCGCACCCGCCCGCGCGGCGACGCGCCGCAGGATCTCGGTCTCGCGCTCCGGGCGGTAGGCGGGGGCACCGCCCTTGAGCGTGCCGATGCGTTGCGCCAGGCGCGCGCGCCGCTGCAGCAGCCCGAGCAGCTCGTCGTCGAGCCGGTCGATCTCCCCCCTCAGCTTGTCGATGTCGTCGCTCATGCCTCGGCGGGAAGATATCTGACCGCGAGCACGCCGTCGATGCCGCGCAGTTCCGCGAGCGCGGCGGCGGGCACCGCGCTGTCCACGTCGACCAGCGTGTAGGCCATCTCGCCGCGCGACTTGTTCAGCATGTTGTGGATGTTGATGCGGCGGCTGCCCATGGCGTGCGAGATGCGCGCCAGCATGTTGGGCACGTTGGCGTTGGCGATCGCCAGGCGGTATGGGGATTCGCGCGTCATCACCGCCTCGGGAAAGTTGACCGCGTTTCTGACGTTGCCGTGCTCCAGGTAGTCGCAGACCTGGTCGACCACCATCACCGCCGAGTTCTCCTCCGCCTCGCGCGTCGAGGCGCCCAGGTGCGGCAGCGCCACCACGCCGGCTTGCCCGAGCAGCGCCGCGGAGGGGAAGTCGGTGACGTAGGCACGCAGGCGGTGGCTGCGCAGTGCCTGGAGCACCGCGTCATCGTCCACCACGCCCTCGCGGGAGAAGTTGAGCAGGATCGCCCCGGCGCGCAACAGCTCGATGTTCTTCGTGTTCACCAGATGCCGCGTCCTCTCGACGAGCGGCACGTGCAGCGTCGCGAAGTGGCTCGCCTTGAGCAGCTCCTCGACCGAGCCTGCGCGCCGCACCTGCGAGGGCAGGCTCCAGGCGGCGTCTACCGTGATCTCCGGGTCGTAGCCGGTCACGTGCATGCCCAGGCGGATCGCGGCGTCCGCCACCAGGCTGCCGATCTTGCCCAGCCCGATCACGCCCAGCGTGTGGCCGGGCAGCTCGATGCCGGCGAAGGCCTTCTTGCCG
>DASTHP010000003.1:0-8949 GCA_035718125.1 Burkholderiales bacterium
GCGCGCATGTTGAGGATGGTGGTGACGATGTTGATCGAGCCCATGATCGAGCTCATGCCCAGCAGGTGCACGGCGAAGATCGTGAGGTCCATGCCGATGCCCATCTGCACGGTGAGCGGCGCGTAGAGCGTCCAGCCCACGCCCGGGGCGCCGCCGGGGGTGAAGAAGGAGATGATCAGCAGCGCGCCGGCGAACGGCAGGATCCAGAACGACCAGTTGTTCATGCGCGCGAACGCCATGTCGGGCGCGCCGATCTGCATCGGGATCAGCCAGTTGGCGAAGCCGACGAAGGCCGGCATGATCGCGCCGAACACCATGATCAGGCCGTGCATGGTGGTCATCTGGTTGAAGAAGTCCGGGTCGACGATCTGCAGCCCCGGGGAGAACAGCTCCGCGCGGATGACCA
Organism: Burkholderiales bacterium; assembly: GCA_035718125.1. Taxonomy (GTDB): domain Bacteria; phylum Pseudomonadota; class Gammaproteobacteria; order Burkholderiales; family SG8-39; genus JAABQT01. The sequence goes on from DASTHP010000003.1 coordinate 407, forward strand.
GCGCCATCACCCCGCCGACCATGAACATGATGAAGCTGAACCACAGGTACATCGTGCCGATGTCCTTGTGGTTGGTGGTGGTGATCCACCGCATGAGGCCGCTGTAGCCCCCGTGATGGTCGCCGTGCTCGTGTCCGTGCCCGTGGGCGTGGGTGTCTACGACTGCGCTCATCGCTATTTCCTCCGGGCCTTGATGTCGGCGGGCTGGACCAGCTCGCCGGTCTTGTTGCCCCAGTTGTTGCGGGTAAAGGTGATCACCGCCGCGAGCTCGACGTTGTTCAGCTGCTTGCCGAACGCGGCCATCGGCGTCGGCGTACCACCTTTGACGACGCCGTTCAGCACGACGTCGATCTGCGCGGCCTTGGGCCCGAGCACGAGCTTGGAGCCGTCCAGCGGCGGGAATGCGGGCGGCACGCCCTTGCCGTTCGCCTGGTGGCAGGCGACGCAGTTGGCGGCGTAGACCTTCTCGCCGCGCGCCTTCAGCTGCTCGAGCGTGTAGGCCTTGGTGTCATCGTCCGCCGACTTGGCGGCGAGCACCTTCTTCTCGCCGACCCACTTGGTGTAGTCCTCCTGCGGCACCACGCGCACCACGATCGGCATGAAGCCGTGATCCTTGCCGCACAGCTCCACGCACTGGCTGCGGTAGGTGCCGGTCCGGTCGGCCTTGAACCACAGGTCGCGGACGAAGCCCGGAATGGCATCCTGCTTGGCGCCGAAGGCGGGTACCCACCAGGAGTGCACGACGTCGGCGGCCGTGGTGAGCACGCGGACCTTCTTGCCCACCGGCACCACCAGCTCATTGTCCACTTCGAGCAGGTAGTGCTCGCCCTTGGGCGCGCGACCCTCGATCTGCTCGCGCGGCGTGGACAGCGCGGAAACGAAGCTGATGCCCTCGCCCTCGCCCTTCACGTAGTCGTAGGCCCACTTCCACTGCATGCCCGTGACCTTGATGGTGAGATCCGGGTTCGACGTGTCCTTCTGCGCGATCACCACCTTGGTCACGGGTATCGCGATGATCACCAGGATGATGGCCGGGATCACCGTCCACAGGATCTCGACCGTGGTGTTCTCGTGGAACTGCGAGGCCTTGTGACCGATCGACTTGCGGTGCGCATAGCAGGACCAGAACATGAATCCGAACACGCCCACGAACAGCACGATGACCAGCAGCATCACCATCTCGTGCACCCAGTGGATGTCCGCCGCCAGCCTGGAGGCGGCCGGCTGCAGGTTCCACTCGGCCGCGCCCGCCAGTCCGCACAGCGCGATCCCGAGGGCCCCCAGCATCAGCTTCTTCAGCATCATTGCCCCTTCCCGATTCATCTTTGCAGTCTTCTCCCCAGCTCGGCCGCCAGCTCGACGCGCGCTGCGGCGTCCAGATGCCGTCCGAGCTCCAGGCTCTCCTGCCGCACGCGCAGCCGCAGGCAGCCGTTGTCCATTGCCACGCGCGCCAGGCGCGCATCCATCTCGTAGCGCCGCAGCCGCTGCGCCTCGCCCACCTCGACCACCACGCGCCCGCGCTCGAGCTCGATGCGCTCGTAATCCGTCGCGTGCCGCGCCGTGATCCAGAACGCCGCGCCGAGCAACAGCACCTCCAGCCCGGCGAACGGCAGAATCAGCCAGGCGCCGAGCGCCGCGAAAGCCGACGCGATTCCCAGCGACAACGCCGCGAGCAGCGCGAACGCGAACAGCAAGGCGCGCGGCGACATCGAGCAATTGCGCCTGAGCATCACGCGGAACCCGGCGGCCGTCGGTGTGAACGTCAATTCGCGGCGCGGGGGCTCGATGCTCAGCGTGATCACCTGTGCGTTCCGGGCACGACCCAAAAAATGCCGCGAAACATTAACATAGGTCAAGGCCCGCCGACAACGAGAGACGCTGAAAATCCGAGGAAAATCCTCGGACTCCGTCACCCGGACCGCTTGGCGAACTGCACAATGCTGCGTCCGTCGGCGGTCTTGCGCGGCGCGCCCTTCCACGCGTGGCCGTAGAGCACTTCGTACGTGGCGCGCGTGCTCGCCCGCGCAAGCGCGGCGCGCAGCCCCTTGCCGGCGAGCCCGCGCGCCCGATCGGCGCGCGCGTTCGTCTGGCCGCTCGCGCGCAGGTCCGCGAGCAAGGTCGCCATGTCTCGATAAGCGAGATTGATGGTCTCGCGGTCCATCACCGGCGCGGAGAAACCTGCGCCCAGCAGCCAGTCGCCCAGGTCGTGCATGTCGGCGAAGCGGTGCACGCGGGCCGCTCCCGCCGCCGCGCGCAGCTCCTGCAGCGTATCGGGGCCGAGCGTGCTGAACATCAGCAGCCCATCGGGAGCGAGCACGCGCGCGAACTCGGCGAGCACCGCGCGCGGCTCCGCCACCCAGTGCAGGGCCATGTTCGACCAGACGAACTGCACGCTGCCCGCGGCCAACGGCAGGCGCTCGAGGCTCGCGCACACCGCCGCGGGCCGGCGCGCGCCGCGCAGGCGCGCGCGCCAGTCCAGCACGCGCGCGCGGCGCAGCATGGGCGGCGAGAAATCGACCGCCACGAGCTGCGCGCCCTTATAGCGGCGCATGAGCGCCGCGGCCTGGGGCGCCGGGCCGGATCCGGCGTCCAGGATGCGCGCCGGTGCGACGCGCACATACGCCAGGCGCTCCAGCATGCGCGCGCCGACTTCGGACTCGATGCGGGAGGCGCCGGCGTAGGTGGGCGCCGCGCGGTCGAATCGACGGCGCGCGGCGCGCGCGTCGATTTCAGCCACGCCCGCGCAATACGCCTTCGATCGCTGCCGCGGCGGCGAGCACGTGCCGGTCGGCCATCGCGACCCCGAACACGGACAGGCCCACCGGCGCCGTGCCTGGCGCGTGGCACGGCACCGACACGGCGCAGCCATCGAGGAAATTGACGATGCCGACGTTGCGCAGGATGCGGAAGTTCCAGCGGAAGTAGTCCTCGTCGCTCTTGTCCACCTCGGCGATCGGCGGTGCGATGGTCGGCGTGGTCGGCATCAGCATCGCATCGTAGGGCGCGGCGAGCGCCTCCACCTCGCGCATGTACGCCGCGCGCAGGCGCCCGAGTTCGATGTAATCGGCCACCGCGATTTCCTTGCCGAGCAGCACACGCTTGGCAATGCGCGGGTCGTACTCGCCGAGGCGATCCTGCCAGCGTCGGTGGATGGCATAGGCCTCGGCGCCCGCGAAGCCGCCATTCTTGAAGTACTCCGCCTGGCGGTCGAAGGCGGGCACGCGCACCTCCGTGATCGACGCGCCCGCCGCGGACAGCTTGCCGAGCGCCGCCTCGAACGCGCGGCCGACCTCCGGGTCGAGGTCATCGAGAATGCCGGCGCGCGGCAGGAGCAGCCGCAGTCCCTTCGCCGGCAGCGCGAGCGGCAAGCCCGCCTCGCCGGACAGGATGGCGTCATAGGCCACGCAGCAGGCGACCGAGTTCGCAAGCGGCCCCACGGTATCGAGCGTGTAGGACAGCGGAAACGCGCCCTCGAGCGGCACGCGCCGCTGCGTCGGTTTCCAGCCGACCACGCCGCACAGTGCCGCCGGCTGGCGGATCGAGCCGCGCGTGTCGCTGCCAAGCGCCATCACGCACATGCCGTCGGCCTGCGCGACCGCCGCGCCGCTGGAGGAGCCGCCGGGCACGCGGCCGGTCTTGCGATCCCAGGGATTCTTCGGCGTGCCATAGTGCGGATTCAGGCCGGTGGTGCCGAAGGCGAACTCGACCATGTTGGTGCGCCCGATGATCACCGCGCCGCCGGCGCGCAGCCGCGCCACTGCGGGTGCGTCCTGCTTCGCCGGCGGCGCGCCCGCGAGCAGCTTCGAGCCCGCGCGCGTCACGTCGCCCGCGACGTCGTACAGATCCTTCAGCGAGATCGGCAGCCCCTCGATCGGCGATCGCACCACGCCTCGGCGGCGCAGGCGATCGGAATGCTCGGCCTCCTCGCGCGCCTGCTCCGCGTACACCTTGAGAAAGGCGCGCGCGCCCTCGCCCGCGGGATCGGCGATGCGCGCGAGCGCCTCTTCCACGAGCTGGCGGCTGGTCGTCCTGCCCACGGCGAGATCTCGCGACAGTGCGTCGACAGTCCACATGGGACCAGTCTAGCGCACAATATTCGCGATGCTCGCCAGCCTCGCGCGGCGCTTTGCGAACCTCGCCTTCGGGGGTACCTGCTATCTCTGCCGTGGCGCGGCCGAAGGCGTGCTCTGCGCGGCTTGCGACGCCGAGTTGCCGCGGCTCGAGGGCGCGGCCTGCCCGCGCTGTGCGCTGCCGAGCCCGGGCGGCGCGGTCTGTGGCCGCTGCCTCGCGCACCCGCCCGCCTACGACGCCACCGTCGCTGCGCTCGCCTACGAGTTCCCGGCGGACGTGCTGGTGCAGGGGCTCAAGTTCCGCGGCGAGCTTGCCCTCGCGCCCCTGCTCGGACAGATGCTCGCGGCGCGCCTGCCCCGCGGCACGCGCGTCGACTACATCCTGCCCGTGCCGCTGGCGCGCGCACGCCTGCGCGAGCGAGGCTTCAACCAGGCGCTCGAGATCGCGCGCCCGCTCGCCGTGGCGACCGGCTGCAAGCTCGCCCCGCATCTGGCCGAGCGCAGCCGCGATACTCCGCCGCAGCTGGACCTGCCGCTGGAGGAGCGCGCGCGCAATGTGCGCGGCGCCTTCCGCTGCGCGCAGGTGCCCGCGCGAGCCGAGATCGCGCTGGTCGACGACGTGATGACGACCGGCGCGACGCTCGATGAGCTCGCCGCGACCCTCAAGCGCGCCGGCGCGGCGCGCGTCGTCAACTGGGTCGTGGCGCGCACCCCGCCCCGCGCCCATGCTTGAGATCGTGCTCTATGCGCCGGAGATCCCGCCGAACGCGGGCAACGTCATCCGGCTTGCGGCCAACACCGGCGCCTGCCTGCACCTCGTGGAGCCGCTCGGCTTTTCCATGGAGGACCGGCAATTGCGTCGCGCCGGGCTCGACTATCACGAGATGGCGAACGTGCAAGTGCATCGCGACTGGGCGGCCTGCCGCGCGGCGCTCGGCGCGCGGCGCCTGTTCGCCGTGTCGACGCGCGGCGCGGTGAGTTACGCGGAACCCCGCTACGCGGCGGGCGACGGCTTCGTGTTCGGCCCGGAAACGCGCGGCTTGCCGCAGGCGCTGCTGGAGGAATTTCCGCCCGAGCGGCGCCTGCGCCTGCCGATGCGCCCCGGGAACCGCAGCCTCAACTTGTCGAACGCCGTCGCGGTCGTGGTGTTCGAGGCCTGGCGGCAGCTCGGCTTCGCCGGCGCGGGCTAGCTTCCTCCTTCGGATCGCGCGCGAGTAGCTGCTCGACCGCCTGCAGCGGCGCTAGCTTGCCCGCCAGCACTGCGCTCACCGCCTGCGTGATCGGCATCTCGACGTGATGCCGCGCGGCAAGCCGCAGCACCTCGCGCGCCGTGTGCACGCCTTCGGCCACGTGCCCAAGCGCGCCCAGGATCTCCGCGAGACTCCGGCCGCGCGCCAGCTCCAAGCCGACGCGGCGGTTGCGCGAGAGGTCCCCCGTCGCGGTGAGGATCAGGTCGCCGGCGCCGGCGAGCCCCATGAAGGTTTGCGCCTTGCCACCGAGCGCGATGCCCAGCCGTGTCATCTCCGCCAGCCCGCGCGTGATGAGCGCGGCGCGCGCGTTCTGGCCCAGGCCCAGGCCGTCGGCGATGCCGACCGCGATGGCCATCACGTTCTTCACCGCGCCGCCGACTTCCACGCCCACGAGGTCGTCGCTGTAGTACACGCGCAAGCGCCCGCCGTGCAGCGTCGCGGCGGCAGCGCGCGCGAACGCGGCGTCGCTCGATGCGAGTGTCAGGGCGCAAGGCAGGCCACGCGCCACTTCCAGCGCGAAGGACGGGCCCGAGAGCGCGCCGCTAGGGGCAACCGCGCTGCGCCGACCGTTCGCGCCCGGCCGGCCACGCGCGGCACGCCGATCCCCCGCGCCACGCCGATCACCCGCGCCACGCGCGGCGGCCACGACCTGGTGCGGCAGCAAGCCCGTGCCGCTTTCGAAGCCCTTGCACAGCCAGAGGAGCGGCGCGCCCGCGGCCCGCGCCGCCACCTCGCGCAGTCCCGCGACCGGAGTCGCGGCGATGAGCAGGTCGGCTTGCTCCGGCCAACGCGCAGTGACCGTGAGCGCCGCCGGCAGCGCAATCTCTGGGAGGTATTGCCGATTGACGCGCTCACGTGCGATGGCGTCGGCTTGCGCGGCATCGCGCGCCCACAGCGTGACTGCATGCCGCGCGCAGAGCACCGCCGCGAGCGCCGTGCCCCAGGCACCCGCGCCGAGCACCGCGATGCGCGTCACGCCCCCCAGACCAGCTTGGCTTGCAGGTAGCCGTTGGCGCCGTCGGCGTGGCGCACGCGCAGCCAGCCGCCAGGCGCATGGCCGAGGAACTCGAGCACCACGAACTGGGCGGCGACGAAAGCCGCCGGCGCGTTGTCCTCGGGCCGCACGCGCGCTTCGGCCGAAGGCGCGGTGACCACCACCATGCGCTGTGGCGCCAGCAGCTTGCGCTCGATCCACGAGAGCGCGCCGGCATGGTCGCGCACCTTCACCCACGCCTCGAGGTTGACGATCACCTCCAGGGGATAGTGGCGCGAGACGACATAGAGCGCCTTGGCCTCGCGCGAGGGCGCGTCGTAGAGCACCGCCGCGTCCTCCTTCACGCTGAGGAACTCGGCGGCCGGCGCCGCCGTGGCGCCGAGCAGCAGCAGCGCGGCGAGCAGCCGGCGCATTAGCTCGCCAGCTCGATGCGTGGGCCCGCCGCGGCCTGCTGCTGCTGCAAGCGCTGCGCGTAGAGCGCCTCAAAGGACACGGGCGCGAGCAGCACCGGCGGGAAGCCTCCGCGCGTGACCAGATCCGAGATGGTCTCGCGCACATACGGGTACAGGATGGTCGGGCAAGCCACCGCGAGCAGCGGCTCGAGGTCCGCCTGCGGCACGTTGCGCAGGGAGAAGATGCCCGCCTGCGCCGCCTCGGCAAGGAACTGGGTCTTGTCCCCCGACCTGGCGGTCACGGTGACCGTGATCACCACCTCGAACAGGCCTTCGGCGATCTGCGCGGACTCGTTGCGCACCTGGATCTCGAGCTGGGGGCTCTGCGATTCCAGGAACACCTGGGGGGCACCCGGGATCTCGAGCGAGATGTCCTTCACGTAGAGCTTCTCGATCTGGAAGCTGGGCTGCTGCTCGTCGGCCATCGCGGTCAGGTCCTTTCGGTCTCGAGAAGGCGCCCGAGCGCGCCCTCGTGCTCGAGTTCATAGAGCTCGTCGCAGCCGCCGATGTGGCGGCCGTCGATCCAGATCTGCGGCACCGTCGTGCGCCCCGAGCGCGCGCGCATCTCGGCGCGGCGCGCGGGCGCCAGGTCCACGCGGATGCGCTCGATGTCGCGGAAGCCCTTCTTCTCCAGCAGGCGCTCCGCCGCGTGGCAGTAGCCGCAGCTCCCGGTCATGTACATCACGACGCGCGCCACGCTACTTTTCCACCGGCAGGCCGGCCTGCTGCCAGGCGCCGAAGCCGCCGTTCAGGTTGAACACGCGCGCGAAACCGCGCGTCTTCAGACCCTCGATCACCCGCGTGGCGCGGCTGCCGCTGTCGCAGGTGACGATCACCGGCTTCGCTTTGTGCTTGTCGAGCTCGGCCACGCGGCGCTCGAAGTCCCCGAGCGGCACGTTCTTCGCGCCGAGGATGTGACCCTTGGCGAACTCGGCGGGCTCGCGCACGTCGAGCACCAGGGCGTCCTCGCGGTTGATCATCTGCGTCGCCTGCAGCGTGGTGACCCACGGGCCGCCGGCGCTGCGGCGCACGAGCGGCCAGAGCAGCATCGCGCCGGAGGCGAAGGCCACCCCGATCAGCAGCAGGTTGTTCTGGATGAATTCCATCTGGAGCGCGACATTATAATTCACGCATGTACCGCCTCGTGCTCCTGCGCCACGGCGAATCGGTCTGGAACCGCGAGAACCGCTTCACCGGGTGGACCGACGTGGACCTGAGCGACGCGGGCCTGGAGGAAGCGCGCGCCGCCGGGCAACTGCTGCGCGCCGACGGCTTCGATTTCGACCTCACCTGCACCTCGGTCCTGAAGCGCGCCATCCGCACGCTGTGGGTCGCGCTCGAGGAGATGGACCGCCTGTGGCTGCCGGTGGACAAGAGCTGGCGGCTGAACGAGCGGCATTACGGCGCGCTGCAGGGGCTGAACAAGGCCGAGACGGCGGCGAAGTTCGGCGAGGCGCAGGTGCTCGCGTGGCGCCGCAGCTACGACACGCCGCCGCCCGCGCTCGCCCCGGGCGAGGCGCGCGACGCCGCCGCCGATCCTCGCTACGCGGGCCTGTCGCGCGCCGAGGTGCCGCTCACCGAATGCCTGAAGGACACGGTGGCGCGCGTGCTGCCTTACTGGAACAGCGCGATCGCCCCGGCGGTGCGCGCCGGGCGCCGCGTGCTGGTGGCCGCGCACGGCAATTCGCTGCGCGCGCTCATCAAGCACCTGGACGGCGTCTCGGACGCCGACATCGTCGGGCTCAACGTCCCCACCGGCGTGCCGCTCGTCTACGAG
>DASTHP010000004.1:0-4260 GCA_035718125.1 Burkholderiales bacterium
AGCATTTCGACTTCCGGCTCGATTGTTGCACAGGAGTTCTGCAATAATCGGCCGCCCATGGCGAACGTGCGGGTGTGCTGCGAAATTGCCGGAAAAGTGGTGCGCATCGAGGCGCGCGCCGGCAGCCGCGTGCAGGCCGAGGACACGCTGCTGCTCATCGAGTGCATGAAGATGGAGATCCCGGTGGCGGCGCCTGCTGCCGGCGTGCTCGAGGCGCTGCACGTCGCCGAAGGCGATCCGGTCGCGGAAGGTCAGCATGTCGCCACCCTCCGGTCCTGAAAAGCAGTACCTCGACAAGCTCGCCGCCGGGCGCTTCGAGATCCAGCGCTGCGCGGCCTGCGCGAAGCACGTCTTCTATCCTCGCGTGATCTGCCCCCATTGCGGGAGCGATCGCCTTGCCTGGGTCGCGCCGAGCGGCCGCGGCACGGTCTATTCCACCACCATCGTGCGGCGCAAGCCCGCGGACGGCGGCGACTACAACATCGTCCTGGTGGATCTCGAGGAAGGCGTGCGCCTCCTCTCGCGCGTCACCGCCATCGCCCCCGACCAGGTGCGCATAGGCATGGCCGTGCGCGCGCGCGTCGCCGACACCCTGGTCGAGTTCACTCCGGCATGAGGGGCAGGGTCGCCATCGCGGGCGTGGGCCTCGCGGGCTGCGGCGAAGCGCCGGGCTGGAGCGAGACCGAGATCGCGGCGGCGGCGGCGAAGAACGCGCTCGCCGACGCCGGCATGACGGCGCGCGACGTGGACGGCCTGGTCATCGCCAGCACCAACATCTTCATGTCGGGGCTCGCGCTCGCCGAGCACATGGGCATCCGGCCCAAGTTCACCGAGTCGACGATGGTGGGGGGCTCCTCTTTCGTAGGCCACCTCATTCCCGCCGCCCTCGCGCTGGACGCGGGCCTGTGCGACGTGGTGCTGGTGGCCTACGGCTCGAACCAACGCACCGGCGTGGGCCGCGCGGAAGCCGGCAAGTACAAGATGGCGCTCGATCCGCAGGTCTTCGAGCACCCCTACAAGCCGTTCAACCCGCCGACCTCATACGCGCTCGCCGCCGCGCGCCACATGCACCAGTACGGCACGAAGCGCGAGCAGCTCGCGGAAATCGCCGTGGCGGCTCGCCAGTGGGCGCAGCTGAATCCCGAGGCCTTTGCGCGCGAGCCGCTGACGGTGGAGGACGTGCTCAAGTCACGCATGGTGTGCGATCCCTTGACAGTGCGCGACTGCTGCCTCGTGACCGACGGCGGCGGCGCGTACGTGCTCACGCGCGCCGACCGCGCCCGCGCCGCGCCGAAGAAGCCAGCCTACGTGCTCGGGGTGGGCGCCGCGCACTGGCATCGCCAGATCTCCTCGATGCCCGACCTGACCGTCACCGCCGCCACCGAGTCGGGCAAGCGCGCCTTCGAGATGGCGCGCCTCGGGCCCGGTGATGTGGACGTGCTCGAGCTCTACGACGCCTTCACCATCAATACCCTGCTCTTTCTCGAGGACCTGGGGTTCTGCAGGAAGGGAGAAGGCGGCGCCTTCGTTTCCGGCGGCCGCATCGCGCCGGGGGGCGAGTTGCCCGTGAACACCAACGGCGGGGGCCTCTCCTGCGTGCATCCGGGGATGTACGGGATCTTCCTGCTCGTCGAAGCGGTGCGACAATTGCGGGGCGAAGGCGACGCGCGGCAAGTGAAGGGCGCGCAAGTGGCCCTGGCGCACGGCAATGGCGGCGTGCTGTCCAGCCAGATCACCGCGCTGCTCGGAACGGAGGAGACGCTATGACCGATCTTTCCAACCTCAAGATACCGTCGCTGCGCTCCAGGGTGAGCGCCGCCGAGTGGCAGGCGCGCGTGGACCTCGCCGCCTGCTACCGGCTGATCGCGCATTTCGACATGAACGACCTGGTCTACAACCATGCCACCGCGCGCGTGCCGGGAGAGGAAGGCCACTTCCTCATCAATGCCTATGGCTACGCCTACGAGGAGGTCACCGCCTCGAGCCTCGTCAAGATCGACTTCGACGGCAAGGTGGTGCTCGACTCGGGCACCGGCTACGGCATCAACCAGGCGGGCTTCGTCATCCACAGCGCGGTGCACCGTGGACGCGCGGACGTCGCCTGCGTCATCCACACGCATTCGCCCGCGGGCATGGCGGTGTCGGCCCTCAAGTGCGGGCTGCTGCCGCTTACGCAGAACGCCATGTTCTTCGGCGAGATCGCGTATCACGACTACGAGGGCCCGGCGGTCGACCTCGACGAGCAAGAGCGCCTGGTGCGCGATCTCGGCCAGGCCTCGGCCATGATCCTGCGCAACCACGGCCTGCTCACCGTGGGCGGCACGGTGTGCGAGGCCTTCGTCGTGCTGCACTGGCTCGAGCGCGCCTGCCAGGCGCAGTTGATGGCGATGGCGTGCAATACCGAGCTCAACCACCCCGGTGCAGACGTGATCCGCGTCACCAACGAGCGCTATGCCCCCGGCAAGCGCCGCAAGATCACCGAGCTGGAGTGGCCGGCGCTGCTGCGCATGCTCGACCGGCGCGATCCCTCGTTCCGGGAGTAATGAAACCCGCCGATCCGCTCCCCCAGGCTGCCCTGCCGGACAGCCGGGGCGTCAACCTGTTCCAGGCGGACCCGGACTACGCCGGGCTGCTGCAGCATTACCTCGAGCCGAAGCTCTACGCACACCTCCTGCCGCACCTCGAGCGCCTGGGCGCGCTCGCGGGCGACGAGCTGGACCGGCTCGCGGCCGCCGCGGACCGCAATCCTCCCGTCCTGCATCAACGCACGCGCACGGGCGAAGACCGCCAGTGGATCGAGAAGCACCCCGCCTATCGCCGCCTGGAAGAGGTCGCGTTCGGCGAATATGGTCTCGCGGCGATGTCGCATCGAGGCGGCGTGCTCGGCTGGCCGCAGCCCCTGCCGCCGATCGCCAAATACGCCCTCACCTATCTCTACGTGCAAGCCGAATTCGGCGCCTGCTGCCCGCTGTCGATGACGGACTCGCTCACGCGCACCCTGCGCAAGTTCGCCGACCCGTCGCTGGTCGCGCGTTACCTGCCGGGCCTCACGCAGCAGGATCTCGACACGCTGACGCAGGGCGCGATGTTCATGACTGAGCAGGGTGCGGGCTCGGACGTGGGGGCAACCGCCACGCGCGCCGTGCGCGAAGGCGATGGCTGGCGGCTCTACGGCGACAAGTGGTTCTGCTCCAATGCCGATGCGGGCCTCGCGCTCGTGCTCGCGCGCCCGGACGGCGCACCGGCGGGCACGAAGGGGCTGTCCCTCTTCCTCCTGCCGCAGGCGCTGCCCGACGGCTCGCGCAACCACTATCGCATCGTGCGCCTGAAGGACAAACTGGGCACGCGCGACATGGCGAGCGGCGAGATCCGGCTCGAGGGGGCGATCGCCCACCTCGTCGGCGACCCGCAGCGCGGCTTCGTGCAGATGGCCGACATGATCAACATGTCGCGCCTCTCCAACGGCATGCGCGCCGCCGGCATGATGCGCCGCGCGCTCACCGAGGCTTTTTTTGTCGCGCGCCGCCGCGTCGCCTTCGGCAAGCCCCTGATCGAGCTGCCGCTCATGCGACGGCAGCTCCTGAAGCTCATGGTGCCTGCGGAAGCCGCGCGCTCGGTGATGCTGTATACGGCCGTGGAGCTGGCCAAGGCCGATGCCGGCGACGAGGCGGCGAGGCGGCGCGTGCGCCTGCTCACCCCGCTCCTGAAGTTCCGCGCCTGCCGCGACGCGCGCCGCGTCACCGGCGACGCCATGGAAGTGCGCGGCGGCGTCGGCTACATCGAGGAGTGGTCGGATGCGCGCCTGGTGCGCGACGCGCACCTGGGCTCGATCTGGGAAGGCACCTCCAACATCGTGGCGCTCGACGTGCTGCGTGCGATCCGCAAGGAGAAGGCGCTCGAGGCGATGGCGCTCGAGCTCGGCAAGGCCGCTGAGTTCGCGCGCACGGCCGACGAGAAGCACGCGCGCCAGGCGGCCACCGGCCTTTACTACGCCTGCGCCGCCGCGATTCTCGAGCGCGAAGGCAAGGCGCTGCCGCGCCGCGCGCTGCTGGCGCGCCTGGTGCGCCGTCACCGCCTCGAGCCGCGCGACCCGCTCGCGCCGGTGGACGACGGCTTCGCCGAGTCCCTGCTGCAATGACCCGCGTGCTGCTGACGGACCCGATCGACGCATCGGGCGAAGAGCTGCTGCGCGCGCGCGGCGCCGAGGTGGTGCTCGCCCCGGAAGGCAGCCCCGCGACCGTGAAGCGGCTTGCGGCAGAG
>DASTHP010000005.1:0-22022 GCA_035718125.1 Burkholderiales bacterium
GGGAAGGAGGAGGACATCGTCGAAGGTCAGCGCCTTCTGGATGACGCGCATGATCAGCCTTTCACGCAAAGCGGCATTATACTCGCGTCCACGGAATGCGCTTTCGTGCGTTAGAGGCAGGAGAGGATTTCACCATGCTGCGAGTCCTGATTTTCGCGCTGTCGCTTGTTTTCGCCGCCGGCGCAGCGGCGCAGGCCTACCGCTGGGTCGACCAGGACGGCAAGGTGCGCTACGGCGATACGCCGCCGCCGGGTGTAAAGGCGACACCGCTGAAGCTGCCGCAGGGCGGAGGCGCCAGCGTCGCGCCCGCTGCCGGCGATGCCGCCGCCAAGGGCGCGAAAAAAGGTCCGCTCACCCCCGCGGAGCAGGAAAAGGAGTTCCGCAAACGCCAGGCCGACGCGCAGAAAGCGCGCGAGAAAGAGGACCTGGCGCAGCGGGACGCGCAGGCGAAGCAGGAGAATTGCGCCCGCGCCAGGGAAACCCTCGTGGGGCTGGAAAGCGGCCAGCGCATCGCGCGCATCGGCGCCGACGGCGAACGCTATTACCCCGACGATGCCCAGCGCGAGGCCGAACTGGTGAAGGCGCGCCAGTCGGTCAACTCCTGGTGCAATTGAGCGGGCGGCCCCCGCTCAGCGTTCCGCGCGCTTGAGCGCGCGCCGGCGCCTCGCCTCTTTCGGATCGGCGCGCAAGGGCCGGTAGATCTCCACGCGGTCGCCCTCGGCGAGCTTCGTGTCCAGCGGCACGCGGCGGCCGAAGATGCCCGCCCCATGGGGCGCCGTGATGCCCACCGCCGCGAGCGCGCCGCGCACCGTCGCGCCCGCCTCGAGTTCCAGCTGGTGCGTTTCCGCCCCGTCGGGCAAGGCGCGGATGATCTCAACGCGCAGGCTTGGCATGAACCTGGTCGGCGCGGCGCTTGAAGGCGTCCACCATGGTGTCGGCGATGCGGTCGAAAACCGGCGCCAGCGCGCGGGCGACAATCCCGCCGGCGAGCTCGTACACCATGGAAAACTCGATGCGCGCCGCGCGCGAGCCCAGTGCATGAAAGCGCCAGTGCGCCTCGAAGCGGCGAAACGGCCCTTCGAGCAGGCGCATGTCGATCGCATCGGGCGGGCGGTTGCTGTTCTCGGTGCTGAATTCGTAGCGCACACCTTTCAGCCCCACGGCGAGCGTAGCCACTGTGCGGCCGGCGCCGCGCTCGCGCACGCGCGCCTCGCGGCACCAGGGCAGGAACTGCGGATAGGCCTCGATGTCCTCGACCAGCGCGAACAGCTCGCTGGCCGGGTGCTCCACAATCGCCGAACGGGCAATGCGCTTCATGGGAAAATCGCAGCCCGAGCCCCCGCCGCATGTCCATCGTCCAGAACCGCAAGGCATTCCACGACTACTTCATCGAGGAGCGCTACGAAGCGGGCCTCGCCCTGCAAGGCTGGGAGGTGAAGGCGATCCGCGCCGGGCGCGCGCAGCTCGCCGATGCCTATGTGCTGATCAAGGGCGCGGAGCTCTGGCTGATCGGCGGCAACATCACCCCGCTGGCGACCGTGTCCACGCACTACACGCCGGATCCCGCGCGCACCCGCAAGCTCCTGTTGCGCGCCGAGGAGATCCGGCGCCTGATCGGCAAGGTGCAGCAGCGCGGCTATGCGCTGATCCCGCTCGACCTGCACTACAGCAAGGGACGCATCAAGCTCGAGCTGGGCCTGGCGCGCGGCAAGCTCAAGCACGACAAGCGGGCGGCCGAGCGGGAAAAGGACTGGCAGCGCGAGAAGCAGAAGCTGCTACGCAGCCGCTGAGCGCCGCTGCGGGGGCTGCGGCTCGGCGAGCGCGAGCCAGGTCGCGACCACCGTGTCCGGGTTGAGCGACAGGCTCTCGATGCCCTGCTCCATCAGCCAACGGGCGAAATCGGGATGGTCCGACGGTCCCTGCCCGCAGATGCCGACGTACTTGCCCTGCCGGCGGCAGGCCTGGATCGCCATCGCGAGCAGCGCCTTGACGGCCGCATCGCGCTCGTCGAACGCTTCGGCCACCAGCCCGGAGTCGCGGTCCAGGCCCAGCGTGAGCTGCGTCAGGTCGTTCGAGCCGATCGAGAAGCCGTCGAAATGCTCAAGAAACTCGTTGGCGAGGAGCGCGTTCGACGGGATCTCGCACATCATCACGATGCGCAGGCCGTTCTCACCGCGCCGCAGGCCGTTCTTCGCCAGCAGGTCGATCACCCCGCGTGCCTCCTGCACGGTGCGCACGAAGGGCACCATCAGCTCGACGTTGGTCAGGCCCAGCTCGCCGCGCACCTTGCGCAGCGCGGTGCACTCGAGCTCGAAGCACTCGCGGAAGCTCTCCGCCAGGTAGCGCGAAGCGCCGCGGAAGCCGAGCATCGGGTTCTCCTCCTCCGGCTCGTAGCGCTCGCCACCCAGGAGCTTGCGGTACTCGTTCGACTTGAAGTCCGACAGGCGCACGATCACCGGCTTGGGCCAGAAAGCCGCCGCGATGGTGGCCACGCCTTCCACCAGCTTCTCGCGGAAGAAATCCCTGGGCTCGCCGTAGCCGCGCGCCACCGCCGCGACCGAGGCGCGCAGATCCTCGGGCAGGCGGGAATACTCGAGGCAGGCGCGCGGATGGATGCCGATCTCGTTGTTGATCACGAACTCCAGCCGCGCCAGGCCCACGCCGGCATTGGGCAGCTGTGCGAAGTTGAAGGCAAGCTGCGGGTTGCCGACGTTCATCGCGATCTTGACCGGCAGCGGCGGCATGTCGCCGCGCGCCACCGCCGTCACGTCGAACGGCAGGCTGCCCTCGTAGACATTGCCCGTGTCGCCCTCGGCGCAGGACACCGTGACCGCCTGCCCGTCGCGCAGCCGCGCGGTGGCATCGCCGCAGCCAACCACCGCGGGGATTCCCAGCTCGCGCGCGATGATCGCGGCATGGCAGGTGCGCCCGCCGCGGTTGGTGACGATCGCGGCGGCGATCTTCATTACCGGCTCCCAATTCGGGTCGGTCATGTCGGTCACCAGCACGTCGCCCTTGCGCACGCTCGACATCTGCGCCGAGCCTTTGACCACGCGCACCGCGCCCGCGCCGATCTTGTGGCCGATCGCCCGGCCGCTCGCCAGCACGCGCCCTTTGGCCTTCAGGCGGAACGTTTCCTCGACTTCGCCGCCGGCGCGCGACTTCACGGTCTCCGGCCGCGCCTGCAGGATGTAGATGCGGCCATCGGCGCCATCCTTCGCCCACTCGATGTCCATCGGGCGGCCGTAGTGCTTCTCGATGGCGAGCGCGGCGCGCGCCAGCTCCAGCACGTCGGCATCGTTGATCGAGAACCGGTCGCGCTCCAGCGCCGGAACCTCGACGGTGCGCACCGAGCGGCCGGCGCGCGCGGCATCGCCGAACAGCATCTTCTGCAGCTTGGTGCCGAGGCCGCGGCGGATGATTGCCGGGCGGCCGCGCTCGAGCATCGGCTTGTGCACGTAGAACTCGTCCGGATTCACGGCGCCCTGCACCACCATTTCGCCCAGGCCGTAGGACGCGGTGATGAACACCACGTCGCGAAAACCCGACTCGGTGTCCAGCGTGAACATCACGCCGCTCGCGCCCAGGTCGCTGCGCACCATCTGCTGCACCGCGGCCGAAAGCGCCACTTCGCCATGGTCGAAGCCGTGGTGCGCGCGGTAGGAGATCGCCCGGTCGTTGTACAGGGAGGCGAAGACATGGCGCACCGCCTCGAGCACGTGCTCGACGCCGTGGATGTTGAGGAACGTCTCCTGCTGCCCCGCGAACGAAGCGTCGGGCAGGTCCTCGGCCGTTGCCGACGATCGCACCGCAAACGATATATCAGATGAACTTGTGCTCGCAAGTTCCTGATAATGCTTTCTTATATCACGCTCAAGATTGGCGGGAATGGGGGCCGCCAGGATCCAACCGCGGATCTCTGCGCCACACCTGGCCAGCGCCTCCACATCGCCCGCCGGCAACTCGGCGATCCGGCGGGCAATGCGCTGCGCCAGGCCGCCCGCACTGAGGAACTCCCGGTAGGCGTCGGCGGTGGTCGCGAACCCGCCCGGAACCCGGATGCCCGCCTGCGTGAGGCCGCCGATCATCTCCCCCAGGGAGGCGTTCTTGCCGCCCACCTGCGGCAGGTTGGACATGCGCAGGTCTTTGAGCCACGCGACGTTCATTTCCCTGATATTTTATCCGGCATGCCGCAGCGCCGCACCGTGTTCTTCGTCTCCGACGGCACCGGGATCACGGCGCAGATGCTCGGCAACAGCCTGCTGACGCAGTTCGAGGGCCTCGACCTCAACCAGGTGACCCTGCCGTTCATCAATGCGCTCGACAAGGCCGAGGATTGCCGCGCGCGCATCGAGGCGGAATCGGGCCGCGGCAACGGGCAGCCGATCGTGTTCTCGACGCTGGTCAATGGCGACGTGCGCGCCGTGGTGCGCAAGGCGAACGCGCTGTTCGTGGACTTCTTCGAGACGTTCATCGGCCCGCTGGAAGCGGGCCTCGGCGTGCAGTCCAACCACACCATCGGGCGCTCGCACAGCGCGCTCGACAAGCAGGAGTACACCCAGCGCATCGAGGCCATCAATTTCGCCATGTCGCACGACGACGGCGCGTCACACCGCGACCTGGGCAAGGCGGACGTGATCCTGGTCGGCGTATCGCGCAGCGGCAAGACGCCGACCAGCCTCTACCTGGCGCTGCAGTTCGGCGTGAAGGCGGCCAACTACCCGCTGATTCCGGAGGATTTCGCGCGCATGCAGCTGCCGACGGCGCTTGCACCCTACAAGGCGCGGCTCTACGGGTTGACCATCACGCCCGAGCGGCTGCGCGAGATCCGGCGCGAGCGACGCCCCGATAGCCAGTACGCCGACCTCGCCAATTGCCGCTACGAGGTCGATGCGGCAGAAAAGCTGATGCGGCGCGAGGGCATCCGCTGGATCAATTCGACCGCCAAGTCGATCGAGGAGATCGCCACCACCATCCTGCGCGAGCTCAGGATCGAGCGCCACGTCTATTGAGGCGTCGCGCGCGCTCGTAGAAGAGAACCGCCGCCGCCGCCGCGACATTCAGGGATTCGGTTCCCGCCGCGAGTTCGATGGTCGCACGCTGCGCGGCGCGGGCCGCGAGCGCCGCGCTGACGCCCTGCCCCTCGGCGCCCAGAATCCAGCCCACCCGCTCGCCCAGGTCGATTGCTTCCAGCGCACGGCCGCCGTGGGCCGCCGCGCACACGGTGGTGCCGCCAAAGGCCGCGATCGCCCCGGCGAGGTCGCCCACACGCCGGATGTGCAGCGAGAAATGCGCGCCCATGGCCGCGCGCAGCACCTTGGGCGACCAGGGATCGGCGCAACCGCCGTCGAGCACGGCGCCGCGCACGCCGAATGCGGCCGCGCTGCGCAGGATGGCGCCGACGTTGCCCGCATCCTGGACGCCCTCCAGGAAGACGCAATCGCCCTGCGCGGCCAACTCGATCGGCTCCGGAACTTCGATCTCTGCGGCGATGCCGGCAGGCGTCGCCACGTCGACCACCCAGCGCAACACGGCATCGGCCAGCAGCGTCGGCACGGCGCCGGCCCGGCGCAGCAGCGCCGCGATCTCCGCCTTGCCCTGCCCGGTCTCGCTCACGAGAACCGCCACGGGCCGCCCCCCCGAGGCGAGGTAGGCCGCCACCAGGTGCGCGCCCTCGAGCAGGGCGCGCCGTTCGCTGCGCCTTGCGCGACCATCATGCGCGAGCGCATGCCAGCGCTTCACGCGCGCGTTGGCGCGCGAGCGCAGCGCGCTCACGGGTACAGGACCCGGCGCACCGGCGCGAAACTGCGCCGGTGGATGGCGCTCGCCCCATGTCGCGCGAGCAGCGCAAGGTGCTCGGGCGTCGGATAGCCTTTGTGCCGGTCGAACGCGTAGTCGGGAAACTGCGCATGCAGCCGCAGCATCTCGGCGTCGCGCGCGGTCTTGGCGAGGATCGACGCCGCCGAGATCTGGGGCACGCGGCGATCGCCGCCCACCACGGCGCGCGCCATGCACGGCAGCACCGGGCAGCGGTCGCCGTCGATCCAGGCTTCGTCCGGACACGGCGCGAGCGCCTGAACTGCCCGCTGCATCGCGAGTAGCGTCGCCTGCAGGATGTTGAGGCGATCGATCTCCGCCACCGTGGCGCTCGCCACCGCCCACGCCTGTGCGTCGCGCCGGATGCGGTCCGCCAGCTTCTCGCGGCGCGGCGGCGCGAGCAGCTTCGAATCCTTCAGACCATCAATGGCGCGTTCCGGATCGAGCAGCACTGCAGCCGCGAACACCGGGCCGGCAATGGGTCCCCGGCCCGCCTCGTCCACGCCGCAGATCAGCCGAAGCGAATCAGGCATTGCCCGCGTCGAGCACGCCCAGCACGGCCTGCGCCGCCTTTGCCGCCATGTCCTGGCGCAGCTGCAAGTGGATCTCGTGGAAGCGCTTCACCTGGCGCCGCTGCAGCCCGGTATCGCGCAGCAAGGCGAGCAGCGCAGCCGCCAGTGCCGCCGGCGTCGCCTTGCCCTGGAGCAGCTCCGGCACCAGCGGCTCGCCCGCGAGGACGTTGGGCAGGCCGACGTACGGCAGGTACGCCATGTGGCGCATCAGCGCCCAGCTCAGTGCGGCCTGGCGGTAGGCGATCACCATCGGCGTCTTGAACAGCGCCGCCTCGAGCGTCGCCGTGCCGCTCGCCACCAGCGCGAGGTCCGCTGCCGCGAGCGCCTCGTGCGAGTGGCCGAACATCAGCGTCATCGGCAGGTCGGTGCGCTGCTGCGCATGCACGGCGGCCTCGAACATGTCGCGCGTCTCCCGTGATGCCATCGGGCAGATGAAGTGCACCTCGGGCACGTCCTGGCGCAAGCGGTGGGCCGCGAGCACGAAGCAGTCGGCCATGTGCTGCAGTTCAGAGCGCCGGCTGCCCGGCAGCAGCGCGACGATCAGCTTGCGCGAGGGCAGGCGCAACTGCGCCCGCGCTGCCGCCTTGTCCACCTCCAGCGGGATCAGGTCGGCGAGCGGGTGGCCGACGTAGGTGACCGGCACGCCGGCCGTCTCGTAGAAGGCCGGCTCGAAGGGAAACAGGACGAGCAGGTGCGTGGCCGAGCGCGCGACGCGCCGCACGCGCCAGCGGCGCCACGCCCACACCGAGGGGCTGACGAAATGCACCGTCGGGATGCCCGCCTCCCGCAGCTGCTGCTCCAGGCCCAGATTGAAGTCCGAGGCGTCGACCCCGATGAACAGCCCCGGGCGCTCGGCGAGCAGCGACTGCGCAAGGCTGCGCCGGATCCGCAGGATCTCGCGGTAGTGCCGCAGCGCCTCGGCGTAGCCGCGCACCGCGAGCTTGTCCATCGATACCTGAACCTCGAACCCTTGCGCCGCCATGCGCGGCCCGCCGATGCCGGCGAAGCGCAGCTCGGGGCGCCGTGCCTTGAGCGCCGCGATCAGGTGCGCGCCAAGCTGGTCGCCCGACGCCTCGCCGGCCGCCATGGCGACGCGGGTCGCAGCAGCCACGGATTCAGCGCACGATGCCGCGCGTGGAGCGCTCGAGAAACTCGAGCAGCACGCGCACTTCCGGGCATTCGACGGCCTGCGCCGTCAGCTCGCGCTTGGCCTCCTCGAGGCCGAGCCCGGCGCGATACACGGTGCGGTAGGCCTGCTTGATGCGCGCGATCGCGTCGGCGGAAAAGCCGCGCCGGCGCAGCCCCTCGCTGTTGATGCCGAAGGGCTTGGCCATGTTGCCCGCCGCCATCACATAGGGCGGCAGGTCGCGAGCGAGGTAGGTGCCCATGGAGGTGAAGCTGTGGGCCCCGATGCGCACGTACTGGTGCGCACTCGAAGCGCCGCCGAGGATCACCCAGTCGCCCACCTCCACGTGTCCCGCCAGGCCGCTGTTGTTCGCCATGATGGTCTGGTTGCCGACCAGGCAGTCGTGGGCGATGTGCACGTTGCCCATCAGCCAGTTGTCGTCACCGATGCGCGTCACGCCGCCGCCCTCCGGCGTGCCGCGGTTCACGGTCACGCTTTCGCGAAACGTGTTGCGGTCGCCGATCTCCACGCGCGTGGGCTCGCCGGCGTACTTCTTGTCCTGGGGCGGCGCGCCGATGGAGGCGAACTGGTAGACGCGGTTCTCGCGCCCCAGCCGCGTATGGCCGTCGATCACGGCATGGGGGCCGATCCAGGTGCCATCCCCCACGACGACATGCTCACCGACGATCGCGTAGGCGCCGACCTGCACGCCGGCACCGAGCTGCGCGCGCGCGTGCACCAGTGCCGCGGGGTGCACCTGTGCAGCGCTCACTTGTGCTCCATCAGGCGCTCGGTGCAAAGGATCTCGGCCTCGGCCGCGACGTCCGGGCCGACGTAGGCGAGGCAGCTGAACTTCCAGATGGTGCGCTTGTGCGCCAGCAGCACGACTTCGAGCTCGAGCTGGTCGCCGGGCTCCACCGGGCGCTTGAAGCGCGCGCCGTCGATCCCCGCGTAGTAGTAGGTGCGGTTGCCATCCACCGTCACGCCGCTCGAGCGCAGGGCCAGGATGCAGGCGGCCTGCGCCATGGCTTCCAGGATCAGCACCGCGGGCATGATCGGTCGCCCCGGGAAGTGGCCGAGGAACTGCGGCTCGTTCGCCGAGATGTTCTTCAGCGCGCGGATGCGCTTGCCGGCCTCGAACTCGAGCACGCGGTCGATCATCAGCAGCGGGTAGCGCTGCGGCAGGTGCGCAAGCACCTCCTGGATGTTCAGCTTAACCATGGCCCCTCTTCCTTTTGCCGCGAGCCTTCTTCGTGCCGCCGGCCTTGTCGCGGCCGCGGGCCTTCTCCAGCGCGCCGACGCGCGCCGCGAGTTCGGCGAGGCGCCGGACCAGGGCTGCGTTGCGCAGCCAGTCCGCATTCTCGTCGAACGGGAAAATACCGGTGTAGGTGCCCGGCTGGTGGATCGAGCGCGAGATCAGCGTTCCTGCCGAAACGATCACGCCGTCGCACAAGCTCAGGTGGCCGAGGACGATCGCCCCGCCGCCGATCATGCAGCGCCGGCCGATCACCGCGCTGCCGGCCACGCCGACGCAGCCCGCCATCGCCGTGTGCGCGCCGACGCGGCAGTTGTGCCCGATCTGGATCTGGTTGTCCAGCTTGACGCCCTCCTCGATCACGGTGTCGTCGAACGTGCCGCGGTCGATGGTGGTGTTGGCGCCGATTTCGACATCGTCGCCCACCAGCACGCGGCCGATGTGCGGGATCTTGACCCAGCGGCCGCCTTCGTTCGCCATGCCAAAACCGTCGGCGCCGATCACGGCGCCGGCGTGCGCGATCACCCGCTCTCCCAGCCGGCAGCCGTCGTAGACGGCGACGTGCGCATGCAGGCGGCTGTCGGCGCCGATCGTCGCACCCTCGCCGACGTAGCTGCCGGCGCCGATCCACGCGCGCTCGCCCACCACGGCGCCGGCGGACACAATGGCGCCCGCCTCGACGCATGCGCTGGGCGCCACGCGCGCGGCGGCATGGACGTGCGCCGACGCATGCACGCCCGGGGACGGTGGCGCGGAAGGATTCAGCAGTTGCGCCGCCCGGGCAAAGCAGGCGTGCGGATTGTCGGCGACGATGCGCGGCAGCTGCGTGGCCGACTCCGCCTGCGGCGAGAGGATCACCGCGCCGGCGCGCGTCGCAGCGAGCTGGGCGCGGTAACGCGGCCCCGAATACAAGGCGATCTGCCGCGGCCCGGCATGTTCGAGGGAGCCGACCTGCTCGATCAGCAAGTCGGCGCCGCCGATGGCGCGTGCGCCGAGCCGGTCTGCGATCTCGCCGAGTTTGACCGGGCCCGGCATGTCATCGCGCGGCGGGCTTGCCCTCCAGCGCCTTGATCACGCGGTCGGTGATGTCGATGCGCGCGTTGGCGTAGACGGCGTCCTGGAAGATGATGTCGAACTTCTCCTGCTCGGCGATCTGCCGGATGACGCGGTTGGCCATCTCGACCACCTGCGCCAGCTCTTCGTTGCGCCGCTGATTGAGGTCTTCGCGGAACTCGCGCTGGCGGCGCTGGAACTCCCGGTTCAGCTCCGCGAACTCGCGCTCCTTGTTGCGGCGCTGGCTCTCGGCCATGGTCACGCCCTGGCGTTCCAGCTCGTCCTGCAGCTTCTTCAGCTGGTCCGCGGTGCGCGCCATCTCCTGGTCGCGCTTGGAGAATTCCGCCTCGATCTTCTTCTGCGCGCGCACCGCGGGCGCCGCCTCGCGCAGGATGCGCTGCGTGTTGACGAAGCCGATCTTGTTCTCGGCCTGCGCCGCGGCGCTTGGCGCGAGCGCGGTCAGGAGCAACGCGGCGAGGACGGCGGCGATGTGCGGCATGAAACAGGCAGTGTCGTCAGAATCCGGTGCCAATGGTCAATTGTAACCTCTGGACGCGGTCCACCCCTTTCTCCTCGTTGAGCGGTTCGGCGAACGAGATCCGCAGGGGACCGAATGGCGAACTCCAGAGCAGCGCAATGCCGGCCGAGGCGCGCAGCTGCGACAGCGAAACCTTCTCCAACTCGCCGAAGACCTGCCCTGCATCGATAAACGCGGCAAGCCGCAGCGAACGGTCCTGGTCGGCGCCCGGCACGGGAAACTGCAGCTCGGCGTTGCCGACGAGCCGCCGGGAACCGCCCAGGGAGTTGCCGAGGGGGTCTTTCGGGCCCAGCGACAACGGCTCATAGCCGCGCACCGTCCCCGGTCCGCCGGCGTAGAAGTTCTTGAAGAAGGGCAGCGGCTTTTCCTGCAGTCCCCCGGCGACGCCGATGTCGCCGTTCAGGAACAAGGTGAAGGTCCGGCTGAGCGGGTAATAGTACT
Organism: Burkholderiales bacterium; assembly: GCA_035718125.1. Classification (GTDB taxonomy): domain Bacteria; phylum Pseudomonadota; class Gammaproteobacteria; order Burkholderiales; family SG8-39; genus JAABQT01. The sequence continues at coordinate 10,803 of DASTHP010000005.1, forward strand.
GCTGCACCAAACTGACGCGATAGTAGTTCAGGTCCCCCACGCCCACCTCGGTGCTCACACGAGTCAGCGCGCCCTCGGTGGTCGTGATCAGGCTGTTACGGCTGTCGAGCGCCCAGCCTGCGGTCAGCGGCAGGTAGCTGTAGGCATTGCCATAGTTGGCGACGAAGTCCTGGTAGGCGAACGGGCTGTTGGCGAACGTTTCCAGTTCGACATTTTCGGCTGCCACGCCGAAGCTGATGGACGCGCGCTCGCTCAGCGGATAGCCGAAGCGGATGCCGCCACCCAGGGTGCTGGTCTTGTAGGCGCCTACCGACAGCGCCGAGGCGTCGACGTCGCGCATGTACACGTCGAAGCCGCGGCTGACGCCGTCGATCGAATAGTAGGGATCGAAATAGGATACCGAATACACCTGGTTGACCGAGCCGCTGTTGATGTTGAAGGACAGCGACTTGCCGCTGCCGAAGGCGTTCTGCTGCGAGACCGAGGCCTGCACGATCACCTTGTCGACCGTGGAGTAGCCGAGCCCGAACATCACCGCCCCGGTATCCTTCTCTTGGACCGAGTACAGGACGTCGACCTGGTCCTGCGGGCCCTCCACCGGCATCGTCTCTACGTTGACCCCCTTGAAGTACTGCGTGCGGTCGATGCGGCGGCGTGAAAGCTGGATCTTGGAGCCGTCGTAGTAGGCGCCCTCGAGCTGCCGCATCTCCCGGCGTATGACTTCGTCGCGGGTCTTGGTGTTGCCAACCACGTTGATGCGGCGCACGTAGACGCGGCGCCCCGGGTCCACGAGGATGGTGAACGCCACCGTGCGCTTCTCCTTGTCCACCTGCGGCACGGCGTTGGCGTTGGCGAAGGCGTAGCCGTCGTTGCCCAGGCGATCGGTGATCGCCTTGACGGATTCCGTAAGACGCTGGCGCGAAAACACGTCGCCCGGCTTGATCTGCACGAGCCGTTCCAGCTCCTCGCGCGGGACCGCCAGCTTGCCGGCCAACTGCACGTCGGCGACCGTGTACTTTTCCCCTTCGGTGATGTTCACGGCAATGTAGATGCCCGTGCGATCCGGCGTGATGGACACCTGGGTCGAGTCCACGTTGAAGTCCAGATAGCCCTGGTTCTGGTAGAACGAGCGCAGCGACTCGAGGTCCGCGGTCAGGCGCTGGCGCGAGTACTGATCGAGCTTCGTGTACCAGGTCAGCCACCCTCCCGTGCGCAGTGCGAACAGGCCGAGCAGCTCCTTCTCGGGGAAGGCGCTGGCGCCGACGATGGCGATCGACTGGATCTTGGCGACGTCGCCCTCGACCACCGCAAAGCTCACCGCGACGCGGTTGCGCTCCAGCGGCGTCACGGTGGTCTGCACCTCCGCGGCATACTTGCCGCGCGACAGGTACTGGCGCTTGAGCTCCTGCTCGGCGAGATCCAGGACCGAGCGGTCGAACGTGAGCCCTTCGGCCATGCCCTGATCGCGCAGGACGCGCTTGAGCGCATCCGGCTGGAAGTCGGTCAGACCGCTGAAGTCGATCTGGGCCACGGCGGGGCGCTCGTCGACGATCACGACCAGCACGTCGTTCTCGGCCTCGAGGCGAACGTCCTTGAAGAATCCCGTTGCGAACAGCGCGCGCAGTGCCTGCTGTCCCCGCTCCTCGGTCATCGTGTCGCCCACTTTGACCGGGAGATAGCTGAACACCGTGCCGGGCTCGATGCGCTGCACGCCCTCGACGCGGATGTCCTTGACGACGAAGGGCGCACGGACCTGGGCCATCGCCGCGCCGGCGGCGCTCAGCAGGCAGCCGGCGAGCGCCAGGACAAAGCGCTTGCGCATCCGATGCATGCCTGGGTCAGCCGGCGAACAGGCGGTTCAAGTCGTTGTAGAAGGCAAACGCCATCAGCACCAGCAGCAGCGCGATGCCGACCCGTTGCCCGATCTCGATGGCGCGCTCGGATGCGGGACTGCCCTTGAGGAGCTCGAAGCCGTAGTACATCAGGTGGCCGCCGTCCAGCGGCGGGATCGGCAGCAGGTTCAGCACGCCGAGGCTGATGCTGATCAGCGCGAGGAACGTGAGGTACGGGATCCAGCCGAGCTGCGCCGATTGCCCGGCGAAATCGGCGATGGTGACCGGCCCCGACAGGTGCTTCCAGGATACTTCCCCGAGCAGCATCCTGCCCAGCATCTTCAGGCTGAACAGCGAAATGTCCCAGGTGCGCGCCACCGCCTTGGCCAGGCTCTCGAGCGGCCCGTGGCGGACCTGGATGAAGATGCGATCCGCGTGCGCGCCGGAGACCTCCGGCGCCGCGCCGATGCGGCCGATGCGCATGCCACCGCTGCTGACCGGCTCCGGCGTGACCTCCACCGCGTGCGTTGCCCCCTGGCGCTCGAGCGTGAGACGCAAGGGCTGGCCCGGCCGGCGGCGCACCGCCTGCACCAGGTCGTCCCAGGTGTCGAGCGCGCGGCCGTCCGCGTGCGTGACGCGGTCGCCGGGCTGCAGGCCGGCGCGCTCCGCCGCGCTGCCCGCCACGACCTGCCCGAGCACCGCGGGCAGCGCCGGCCGGTACAGCCGCAGGCCGATGCGCTCCATCATGTCGCTTTCGACTTCGTCGGCCGGGAATCCTGCCAGGTCCAGCGTGAGGTGCGAGATGCGTTCGCGCTCGTCGATCACCTCGACGGCGAGCCGCTCGCGCTGCAGCGCGCCTTGCAGCACGCGCCAGCGCAATTCCTGCCAGGTCGTGATCGCCTGGCCGTCGACCTGGCGCACCACGTCGCCGGCCCGGAATCCCGCCGCCCGCGCCAGCGTCGCCGGCGGCGGCTCGGCGACGATCGGGCGCGCCTCGGGCAGCCCGTACATGTAGAGGCCGGCGTACACGCCGATCGCGAACAGGAAGTTGAAGGCCGGCCCGGCAACGACGATCAGCAGGCGCCGGCCCACGCTTTGACGATTGAAGGCGCGCGCCTGCTCCTGCGCCGGCACGGGCGCTTCGCGCTCGTCGAGCATCTTCACGTAGCCGCCAAAGGGCACGGCGGCGACGACCCATTCGGTGCGGTCGCGACCGCTGCGCCAGGTCGCCAGGGGACGGCCGAAGCCCACGGAGAATCGCAGGACCTTGACGTTGCACAGGCGCGCAGCGAGGTAGTGACCGTACTCGTGCACCACGATCAGGACGCCCAGCGCCACGATGAACGCGACGATCGTGTGCAGGAGACTCATGCCGCCTGCCCCATGCGCTGCGCGACGCAGTGCGCGGCGGCGCTGCGCGCGCGCGCATCCGCGTCGATCACGGCCTGCAGCTCCAGCGCCGGGCCGCCGGCTACGCGCTGCAGCGTTTCGTCGATGACCTGGGCGATCGCAGTGAAGCGCAGCCGGCCGGCGAGGAACGCTTCGACGGCGACCTCGTTGGCCGCATTGAGCAGGGCTGGCGCCGTGCCGCCCGCGCGCAGCGCCGCGTAAGCCAGCGGCAGGCAGGGAAAGCGCTCATGGTCGGGCCGCTCGAAAGACAGCGAGCCCACCGCGCCCAGATCGAGCCGGCGCGCGCCGGACTCCATGCGATCGGGAAAACCGAGCGCGTGCGCGATGGGCACGCGCATGTCCGGATTCGAGAGCTGCGCGAGCACCGAGCCGTCGATGTACTCGACCAGGGAATGCACGATGCTCTGCGCGTGGATGACCACCTCGATGCGCTCCGCATCCAGCCCGAACAGCCAGTGCGCCTCGATGACTTCGAGCCCCTTGTTCATCATGGTGGCGGAGTCCACCGAGATCTTGCGCCCCATCACCCAGTTCGGATGCGCGCAGGCCTCCTGCGGCGTGACGCGCGCGAGGTGCTCCAGCGGCGTGACGCGAAAAGGCCCGCCCGAGGCCGTGAGCATGACGCGGCGCACGCCGCGCAGCGCGGCCCGGCCGCCCTCCTGCGGCAGGCACTGGAACACCGCGTTGTGCTCGCTGTCGATCGGCAACAGCTCCGCGCCCGCCTCGCGCGCGGCGCGCATGAACAGGGGCCCGGACATCACCAGCGCTTCCTTGTTCGCCAGCAGCAGGCGCTTGCCCGCGCGCGCCGCCGCCAGCGTCGCCGCCAGGCCCGCCGCGCCGACGATCGCCGCCATCACCGCGTCGCATGCGGGATCCGCCGCCACCTCGGTGAGCGCTCGCGGGCCGAACAGCAGCTCGCAGCCCGCCTCGGCGAATCGCGCGCGCAACGCGCTGTCCTCCGCGCAGCCCGCCAGCACCGCGCGGCGCGCGCCGTGCTGCCGGCAGAGTTCGAGCAAGCGCTCCGCCGAGGTATGCGCGGTCAGCGCTTCGATGCGGTAGCGCTCGGGGTGCCGGCCGACGACGTCGAGGGTGTTCGCGCCGATCGAGCCGGTCGCTCCCAGGAGCACGAGGCCCCTGGTGCGGGAGGCCTCGGTGGCGCGCGCATCCCGCGTCGGGCTCACGGCGCAGTCATCCAGTGAAATGCCAACGCGGCGATGGGCAAGGTGGCAGTGGCGCTGTCAATGCGGTCGAGGACTCCGCCGTGCCCGGGAAGCAGCGCGCCGCTGTCCTTCGCCCCGGCTTGTCGCTTGAGCGCGGACTCGAACAGGTCGCCGACAATGCTGACGGCGCACAACAGCAGCACCGCCGCCAGGTAGGGCACCCATACCGCCCCCCGCACGTAGCCGCCGAGCGGCGCGCCCGGCAGAGCGCAGATGATAGCGTAGATGAGTGTCGCGACGCCGGCGCCGGCGACGCCCTCCCAGGTCTTGCCCGGACTGATGCGCGGCGCGAGGCGGTGCCGGCCGAACGCGCGCCCGGCCAGGTACGCCGCGGTGTCCGCGACCCAGATCAGGCCGAGCGCCAGCAGCAACTGCGAGGGCGCAAGCGTGATCGCCGCCAGGCCGGTCGGCACCAGCACGAACAGGCCCACCGCAAGGAGCAGGTGTGTGGCGGGCTGCGCCATGCCGCGTCGCAGCCACGTCGGCGCGATGGCCAGCCAGAACACGGCCGCAGCTGCGAAGAGCCAGTACTCCGAGCGATCGGCGGCGTCGAGCGGGTGCATCGCCCAAGCGCAGGCGCCGAACACCGTCAAGGCGCCGCCGCCGTAGCTGAGCGCTGCGCCCGGTGCCAGGCGCGACAGCCTCGCCCACTCGTAGGCGCCGGCGGCCACCACCACGCCGATCAGCACGCCGAACCACGGTCGCTCGAGCAGCAGGAGCGCCCCGAGGAACGCCGCCAGCAGCGCGGCCGCGGTGAGCGCGCGGACCAGCAAGTGCTCAGGCCACCACGCTGCTCGCCGCGGGCGAAGTCGCCTGCGCCTCCTCGAGCTGCTCGCTGGTGCGCCCGAACCGGCGCTCGCGCTGCGCGTAAGAAGAGATGGCGGCATCGAGCGCAGCCGCGTCGAAATCGGGCCACAGCGTGTCGGTGAAGTACAGCTCCGCGTAAGCCAGCTGCCAGAGGAGGAAATTGCTCACGCGCTGCTCGCCGCCCGTGCGGATGAACAGGTCCGGCTCGGGTGCGTAATGCATCGACAGATAAGGGGCCAGCTGTGCTTCGTCGATGGGACCGCGTGTGGCCTCCGGATGCTCCCGCGCCAGGCGTGCGAGAGCCTGCAGGATGTCCCAGCGCCCGCCATAGTTGGCCGCAATGGTGAGCGTGAGCCGCGTGTTGCCGGCGGTGCGCCGCTCGCCCTGCGCGATCAGCGCGCGCATGCGCGGATCGAAACGCTCGAGGTTGCCGATCACCCGCAGGCAGATGCCGTTGCGGTGCAGCTTCTCCACTTCGTTGGTGAGCGCGCCATAGAACAGCTGCATCAGCAGCGCGACCTCCTCCGCCGGGCGCCGCCAGTTCTCGGAGCTGAAGGCGAACAGCGTCAGGAACTTCACGCCGCGCTCGGCGCAAGCCTGCACCGTGGCGCGCACCGCTTCGACGCCGCGCTTGTGGCCGGCAACGCGCGGCAGGTGGCGTTGCTTCGCCCAGCGCCCGTTGCCGTCCATGATGACGGCCACGTGGCGCGGCACCTTGCCGTGCCCGGGAACCTCCTGCGTGGAGCTCGCGTGCGTCATGCGCCGGTTCACACCGCCATCAGCTCGGTTTCCTTCTGCTGCAGCAGCTTGTCGATCTCGCCGATCGAGCGGTCGGTGAGCTTTTGCACCTCGTCCTGGGTGCGGCGCTCGTCGTTCTCCGAGACTTCCTTCTTCTTCAGCGCCTCCTTCAAATGATGGTTCGCGTCGCGCCGCAGGTTGCGGATGGCGACGCGCGCGTTCTCGGCGTCGTGCCGCACGACCTTGATCAGCTCCTTGCGCCGCTCCTCGGTCAGGGCGGGCATCGGCACGCGCACGGTGTCCCCCATGCTCGCCGGGTTGAGGCCGAGATTGGCGTCGCGAATCGCCTTCTCGACGGCGGGCAGCAACTTCTTCTCGAAGGGCGCGACACCGATGGTGCGCGCATCGAGCAGAGTGACCTTTGCCACCTGATTCAGGGGCGTCGCGGTACCGTAGTAGTCCACCGTCACGTGATCCAGCAGGCCCGTGTGCGCGCGCCCCGTGCGCACCTTGCTGAGGTCGCCCTTGAACGCCTCGATGCTCTTCGCCATCTTCTGCTCGGTCGTCTTCTTCAGCTCGGCAAGCATTTCAGCCCCCTTCAGACATGCACCAGCGTGCCTTCGTTCCCGCCCGTGACCACGCGCAGCAGCGCGTCCTTCTTGAAGATGCTGAACACGGTCACCGGCAGTTTCTGGTCGCGGCACAGCGTGAGCGCCGTGGCGTCCATCACCTTGAGATTGCGCTGGATCGCCTCATCGAAGCTGAGCTTCTCGAAGCGCCTGGCATTGGCGTCCTTGTGCGGGTCCGCGGTATACACGCCGTCCACCTTGGTGGCCTTGAGCACGATCTCGGCGCCGACCTCGCTGGCGCGCAGCGCGGCCGCGGTGTCCGTGGTGAAGAAGGGGTTGCCGGTGCCGGCGGCGAACACGACCACCTTGCCTTCCTCGAGGTAGCGGATCGCCTTGCCGCGGATATAGGGCTCGACCACCTGCTCGATGTTGAGGGCCGATTGCACGCGGCAGTCGAGGCCCGCCCGCCGCATCGCGTCCTGCAAGGCCAGCGCGTTCATGACGGTGGCCAGCATCCCCATGTAGTCGGCGGTGGCCCGGTCCATCCCGGCCGCGCCCGGCGCCACGCCGCGGAAGATGTTGCCGCCGCCGATGACGACGCCGATTTCGACGCCCATGCGCGCGACTGCGGCGATCTCCTGCACGATCGCTTCGATGGTCTGCCGGTTGATGCCGTAGGCGTCTTCGCCCATCAGCGCCTCGCCCGAGAGCTTCAGCAGAATGCGCTTGTACTTGGCGCCGACGGCGTCCTCGCGCGGCTTCATCGTGACCGCCTAGCGCCCCGCCCCCGCCGTCGCCAGCACCTCGGCGGCGAAGTCACTGCTCTTCTTCTCGATGCCCTCGCCCACCACGAGGAAGCGGTAGCCGTGCAGCTTCGCCTTCTTGCCGGCGAGCAGCTTCTCCACCGTCTGCTTGTCGTCCTTGACGAAGGGTTGCCCGAGCAGCGTGATCTCGCCCAGCACCTTGTTCACCGCGCCCTCGATCATTTTGGCGATGATCTCGGGCGGCTTGCCCGAATCCCTGGCGCGCGCGGCGGCGATGTCGCGCTCGCGCGCGACGAAGTCGGCGGGCACTTCGGCCTTCGAGGTGTATTGCGGCTTGGCGAAGGCGATGTGCATCGCCAGATCCTTCGCCAGTTCCTCCGGCCCGTCCAGGTCGACCAGCACGCCGATCTTCACGCCGTGCAGGTACAGCGCCAAGCGCCCCTGCGCCTGCAGGCGGGCGAAGCGCCGAATCGAGATGTTCTCGCCGATCTTCTGCACCAGCGCCTGCCGGCGCGCTTCGAAGCCCGAGAGTGCCTGCACGTCGGCCGGGTTGTTCTTCGCCACCGCTTCGGCGAGCTCCCGGGCGAAGGCGATGAAGTCCTCGTTCTTGGCGACGAAGTCCGTCTCGCAGTTCAGCTCCAGCAGCGCGCCCAGCTTGCCCTCGGCGGACACCCACGCGCCGATCACGCCTTCCGCGGCGATGCGCCCTGCGGCCTTGCTCGCCTTGGCGCCGCTGCGGATGCGCAGCAGCTCCTCGGCTTTCTTCAGATCGCCGCCCGCCTCGGCGAGCGCCTTCTTGCATTCCATCATTCCCAACCCGGTCAGCTCGCGCAGCTCCTTCACCAGGCTTGCACTGATTTCCGCCATTCGCTTGCTCCTCAAGTCCAAAAAAAGGGGCCGGGGGCCCCTTTTTCGCTGCAATTCAACGGGTCTTTCAGGCCCCGCTTTCTTCCTCGACCTCGACGAACTCGTCGCGCGAAGCCGCAGCGACCTCCTCGACCGCCTGCGAGCGGCCTTCCAGGACGGCGTCGGCGATGCCGCGTGCGTACAGCCGGATGGCGCGGCTCGAGTCGTCGTTGCCCGGAATCACGTAGCCGATGCCTTCCGGGGAGTGGTTGGTGTCGACCACGCCGACGACCGGGATGCCGAGCTTGTTGGCCTCTGCCACCGCGCCCTTCTGGTAGCCGACGTCGATGATGAACAGCGCATCCGGCAGGCTGGAGAGCTCCTTGATGCCGCCGAGGGAGCGCTGCAGCTTGGCGAGCTCGCGCTGCAGACCGAGCGCTTCCTTCTTCGCCATGGACTCGAAAGTGCCGTCTTGGGCCATCTGCTCCATTTCCTTCAGGCGCTTGATGGACTGCTTCACGGTCTTGAAATTGGTCAGCATGCCGCCGAGCCAGCGGTGATCGACGAACGGCATGGCACAGCGCAGCGCCTCTTCGCGCAGGATCTCTCGCGCCTGGCGCTTGGTGCCGACGAACAGGATCGAGCCGCGGTTCGCCGCGAGCTGGCGCACGTACTTCAGCGCCTCCTGGTACATGACCAGGGTCTTTTCCAGGTTGATGATGTGAATCTTGTTGCGATGACCGAAGATGAACGGCGCCATCTTCGGGTTCCAATAGCGGGTCTGGTGTCCGAAATGGACGCCCGCCTCGAGCATCTGACGCATGGTCGCTGACACGTTGCACTCCTTAGGGTTGATGACTGCCGCCCCGGTCCAACCGAAAACCCTCGCGGGCACCCTAACCGGCCGGGGCGGGAAATTTGGCCTGGCGCAAAAACTGCCGGGCGCACAGACCAGACGAAAATTCTAGCATAATCAGGCATCAAGCCTCAACGTGGCGATGCGCTCGCGTTGCCCGGGTGCAGCCATTGCCGTATCCTGCGCGCTTTTTCTATCTCCCATGCCCGTCATCCCGAAAACGCCCGAGGAAATCGCGAAGATGCGCGTCGCCGGGCGCCTCGCCGCTGAGGTGCTCGACTATGTCGCGCCCTTCGTCAGGCCCGGCGTCACCACGGGCAAGCTGAACGACCTGTGCCACGCTTACATGCGGGAAGTGCAGCAGACCATCCCGGCCCCGCTGAACTACGCCCCGCCCGGCTACAAGCCCTACCCCAAGTCGATCTGCACCTCGGTCAATCATCAGGTGTGCCACGGCATCCCGGGAGAGCGGGTGCTCAAGCCGGGTGACATCCTCAACATCGACATCACCGTCATCAAGGATGGCTTCCACGGCGACACCAGCCGCATGTTCTACGTCGGCGAGCCGAGCATCCAGGCGCGCCGCCTGTCCGAGGTGACGTTCGAGTGCATGTGGCGCGGCATCGAGCAGGTGCGCCCGGGCGCGCAGCTGGGCGATCTCGGCGCGGCGATCCAGCTGCATGCCGAGAAGCACGGGTACTCGGTGGTGCGGGAGTTCTGCGGCCACGGCATCGGCCGCAAGTTCCATGAGGATCCGCAGGTGCTGCACTACGGCAAGCCCGGCACCGGCATCCGCCTGGAAGCCGGCATGACCTTCACGGTCGAGCCGATGATCAATGCCGGCAAGCCCGGCATCCGCGAGCTCGCGGACGGCTGGACCATCGTCACGAAGGATCACAGCCTGTCCGCGCAATGGGAGCACACTGTCCTGGTGACCCCGAGCGGCTACGAAGTACTCACCACCTCGGCAGGCGCACCACCCGCGCCGGCCCACTGAACCAATGAGCGCGGTCCCGGTACCGGCCGAGGAGTGGCGCGCCTCGCTGGCCGCCGGGCGCCGCGGCTTGCGCGAGGCTTACCTGCGCAAGCCTTCCCCGGCCCTGCTCCTGCGCGGCCATACGCGGCTCATCGATCGCACGCTGCGCGGCTTGTGGCGTGCCATGCAGCCTGCACGCCACGCCGCTCTGGTTGCCACCGGCGGCTACGGTCGCGGCGAGCTGTTCCCCAGTTCGGACATCGATATCCTGATCCTGCTCGCGCGCGAGCCGTCGCCGGCCGAGCGCGAGCGGCTCGAGCGCCTCGTCGGCATGTTCTGGGACATCGGGCTGGACGTCGGCCACAGCGTGCGTACCGTGCGCGGCTGCGTGGAAGCCGCCGCCGAGGACATCACCATCCAGACGACGCTCCTCGAAGCCCGCTATCTGGCGGGCAGCCGGGCGCTATACCATCAGCTCGCGGCGGCGGCCGGCCGGGCGCTCGACGCTCCTGGATTCCTGAAAGCGAAGGTCCTCGAGCAAGAGCAGCGCCACGCGAAGCACCAGGACGCCGCCTACGCGCTCGAGCCCAACCTGAAGGAGTCGCCCGGCGGGCTGCGCGATTTGCAGACCATCCAGTGGATCGCGCGGGCCTGCGGCCTGGGCTGGCGCTGGCGGCAACTGCAGCGTCGCGGGCTCCTGCTGCAGGCCGAGGCGGCCCAGCTCGCCCGGCACGAGGCGCTCCTGCACGACCTGCGCATCCGTCTGCACTTCCTCGCCGGGCGGCGCGAGGACCGGCTGGTGTTCGATTACCAGGGCGCGCTCGCGGAGGCGCATGGCCTGCGCGGCACGCCCGCGCGGCGGGCAAGCGAGCAGCTGATGCAGCGGTATTACCAGACCGCCAAGGGCGTGACGCAGCTGAACACCATCCTGCTGCAGAACCTCGAGGCGCGCCTGCTGCCCGAGGAGCAAGCGGCGCCCCGCGCGCTCAACGAGCGCTTCCAGGTGCGCGCGGGGCGGCTCGAGGCGTGCCGCGAGGATCTCTTCGAGCGCGACCCCCGCGCGATCCTGGAGAGCTTCCTGCTGCTGCAGCAGCACCAGGACCTGCGCGGCATGAGCGCGCCCACCTTGCGCGCGCTCTGGCGCGCGCGCGTGCACGTGAATGCGCGCCTGCGCCGCGACCCCGTGGCGCGGCTCCTGTTCC
>DASTHP010000006.1:0-7963 GCA_035718125.1 Burkholderiales bacterium
CCGGCGCGACGACTGGTACTGGACCATGTCGGCGGTGCTGCTGTCGCGCGAGGAGCAGCGCCCGGTGTTCGACCAGGCGTTCCGCCTGTTCTGGCGCGACCCCAAGCTCACCGAGAAGATGATGCAGCTGCTGCTGCCGAAAACCTACGGGCGCACGCCCAAGCCCGAGGAGCAGCAGAGCCAGCGCCTGACCGACGCGCTGTTCGGGCAGAAGAAGCCCGAGGAGCCGCCCGAGGAGCAGAAGGTGGAGATGGACGCGCACCTCACTTTCTCCTCGCGCGAAGTGCTGCAGCGCATGGATTTCGACACCATGTCGGCGGCGGAGCTCGCCGAGGCGAAGAAGATGATCCGCCAGCTGCGCCTGCCGCTGCCGCGCATCCGCACGCGCCGCCACGCGCCCGACCCGCGCGGCGCGCGCGTGCACCTGCGCGCGACGCTGCGCGAGAGCCTGCGCGAAGGCGGCGACGTGATCCCGCTGGTGCGCGCACGGCCGGTCGAGGTGCACCCGCCGCTGGTGGTGCTGTGCGACATTTCCGGCTCGATGAATCCCTACGCGCGCATGTTCCTGCACTTCCTGCACGCGCTCACCAACGACCGCGATCGCGTGCACACCTTCGTGTTCGGCACGCGCCTCACCAACATCACGCGGCAGCTGCGCCACCGCGACGTGGACGTGGCGATGACGCGCATCGCCGACGCCATCAAGGACTGGTCGGGCGGCACGCGCATCGGCGTGTGCCTGCGCGACTTCAACTGGCGCTGGGCGCGGCGCCTGCTGGGGCAGAACGCGTGCGTGCTGCTGGTGTCGGACGGCCTGGACCGCGAGGCGGGCGAAGGCCTCGCCGAGGAGATGGAGCGCCTGGCCAAGTCCTGCAGGTTCCTGGTGTGGCTCAACCCCCTGCTGCGTTACGAGCGCTTCGAGGCCAAGCCCGCCGGCGTGCGCGCCATGCTGCCGCATGTGGACCTGTTCCTGCCAGTGCATAATCTGAAGAGCCTGGTCGATCTGGCACACACGCTTGGCCGGCCGCTGACCCGCAAGACGGAGAAACAAGCATGGAAATGAGCGGCGAGGAGCGCATCCCGGCATCCCAGGACGACACCTGGGCGGCGCTCAACGACCCGGAGATGCTCAGGGCCTGCGTGCCCGGCTGCGAGACGATCGACCGCCTGGCCGAGAACGAGTACCAGGTGATGATGGTGGCGCGCATCGGGCCGGTGAGCGCCAAGTTCAAGGGCAAGCTCCTGCTCTCGGACCTCAATCCGCCGCATTCCTATGCCATCGCGTTCGAGGGCCAGGGTGGCGCCGCCGGTTTCGGCAAGGGCTCGGCGCAGGTGCAGCTCGCGCCCGATGGCGAGGGCACCAAGCTCAGCTACCAGGTCAAGGCCAACGTCGGCGGCAAGCTCGCGCAGATCGGCTCGCGCCTGGTGGACGCGGCCGCGCGCAAGATCTCCCAGGATTTCTTCGCTGCGTTCAACGAGAAGGTGGCCGCGCTGCATGGCGCGCCCGCCGAGGCGGCGCACGCGGAACACCATCCGGAGCCCGTGCCGCGCGACCCCGACCTGCCCACCGTGTCAGACGCCTCGCTCGCTTTCCTCGCCGCGGGAGCGCTGGTGGTGTGCACCGTCGCGCTGGTCGTGTTGTTCGGCTGAGCCGCCGGCTTCCGCCCGTCCGCCATGACGCGCCGCCCATCCTGCCCCGCATGCACGGGCGGCACTATTTCCTCCCCGCGCGAAGGCGCCCTGCCTAGCATGGCCGGGTCGCGTCGCAGGGGGAACCACGCATGGGAGCCCAGGTAGCAGCAGCGGCCATGTCCAAGCCGAGCCGTCCGTCGTCGGTGCGCGTCGAAGCGGTGGTGCTGTTCGCCGAGCTGCGCAATTTCACCCGCATGTCGGAGATGCTGGAGCCCGATCGCGTGCTCGCGCTCGTCGACCAGTTCTTCGAGTGCGCGGCCAACGCGGTCAAGGCGCACGGCGGCGAGACCCTGGAAGTCCACAACGACTCGCTGATGGCCGCGTTCCGCCAGGGCAAGGCGCCGGAGCAGGCGCGCGCCGCGGTGCGCGCCGCGCAGCAGCTGTTCGGCGATTTCGACGCGGTGGCGCAGGCCTGGGAGCGGGACTACGGCTTGCGCACGGCCATCGCGCTGGGCGTGCACCACGGCCCGGTGGTGGTCGGTGAGGCAGGACCCGCCGCGCGGCGCGTCCAAGCCGTGCTCGGCGACTGCGTCAGCATCGCCGAGCGCCTGGTGCACCGCGCCCGCGCCGGCGAGCTGGTCATGTCGGACGCCGTGATGGGCGTGGTATCGGTGGCGGAACTCGAGCTCAACGCCGAGCCGTTGCCGCCGGTGGAGCTGCACCACCGGCCGCCGATCCGGATCTACGGCGTGCTGCGCAACGACCGGCTGGACTTCACGTCGTAGCCGCTTCGCGCATCGCGGCGGCGAGCGCCTCTGCCGGCTGCGCTCCCGATACGCCGAACTTGCGCTCGAGGATGAACGTCGGCACGCCGCTGATGCCGAGCGCCTTCATGCCGTCTTCCAGTTCCGCCACGCGGCGCGCCTCGGCCGCGTCGGCCCAGCGTGCCTCGACCTGCGCGCGCGCGAGGCCCGCGGAATCGGCGATGGCCAGCAGCACGCCACGGTCTCCCACGTCGCGCGCCTCCTCGAAGTAGGCGCGGAACAACGCGTCCACCACGGCGCCACCGGCGCCCTCCTGCTGCGCCAGGTCGATGAGCTGGTGCGCGGCAAAGGTGTTCGGCGTGCGCTCGATGCGCTCCAGCGCGAACTCGAGGCCCTCGCTGCGGCCCTCAGCGGCGACGCGCGCATCCAGTTGCCGGCCGCGCTCGAGGGACCCGAACTTCGCGCGACGGTACTCGGCGCGCGGCATGCCCTCGGCGGGCATGCCCGGATTGAGCTGGAACGGCAGCCAGGTGACCTGCGGCGCGAGGCTGCCCTCCACCAGCGCCAGCGCCTTTTCCAGGCGGCGCTTGCCGATGTAGCACCACGGGCACACCACGTCCGAGACGACCTCGATGCGCAGCGGCTTGGCGGCGGCATTCATGAGGGCCGCGGCTTCTTGCGTTCGGGCACCACCCAGAAGTAGACGGTGCGGCCGTTGGACTCGAGTTTCTTGGCGGGCTTCCAGTCGCCCATGTCGAACTGGTGCGAGACGATGCGCGTGCCGGGTTTCAGCTCGGCGAGCAGGCGCGGCCGCAGCTTCACGTTGAGGTCGGGGAGCAGGTAGAGCGTCACCACCGTGGCCTCGCGAAAATCCGCCTTGAACAGATCCGCCTGGCGGAACTGCACCAGCGACTCGACGCCGTTCTTCCTGGCGTTGTCCTGCGCCTCGCGGATGCGCTCCGGATCGATGTCGATGCCGACGCCGCGCACGCCGTAGAGTCTCGCTGCGGTTATCGGGATGCGCCCGTCGCCGGAGCCCAGGTCGTAGAGCACGTCGCCCTTCTTCACGTTCGCCAGGCGCAGCATGTCCTCCACGACTTCCTGCGGCGTGGGCACGAAGATCACGTCGGGGTTGCGCTCACCGCGGTCGAGCTGCGCGCGCAACGCGCCGTCGAGCGCAAGGCCGGAACCGGCAGCAAACAGAAGGCAAAGCGACAGGATCAGGCCGCGCATGGCAACTCCAGGGAAACCCGGGCGCCGATTATGCACCAGGGAGCTTGCGGCCGATTTCCGCGTTCGCGGCTATCGACCGGCCCAAGTCAGGGCGAGAATGCGCTCGCCCAGCGGCTGGCCGCGACGGCGTCTTCGACCTGGGCGTCCTGCTCGTTCCTGTCGCCCTGCGCCGACACCTGCGCGGCCTGCTCTGCGGGGTCGTCGGACAAGGCCGCCTCGAGGTCGCCCGTGCCATGCACGGCGACTCGCGCCCAGGAAATCAGCAGGATGGCGGCAAGGATTGCGGCGACCGCAATCCAGGCTATCACGGGGTGTTCCTGCTCGACTTCCGGTTCCGGCGGGGGCTTGAGGGCGGTGATCATGGCCGTCGACATGCAATGTCCGTGCCGATTGGACCGCGGAGCGCGCCGCGGGTTCGCGCCGGCTTACTCCCCGGCGATCGTCATATTCTGCACCAGGATGGAGCCGCTGCGGCGGGAGCCGCGCACCACCGTGTCGCTGCCCACCGCGGCAATGCCCAGGAACATGTCCTTGAGGTTGCCCGCGATGGTGATCTCCTCCACAGGGTAGGCGATCTCCCCGCCTTCGACCCAATAACCCGCGGCGCCGCGCGAATAATCGCCGGTCACCAGGTTGACGCCGTGGCCCAGCAACTCGGTGACCAGCAGCCCGCGGCCCATCTCGCGCAGCATGCCGCGGAAGTCCGGCCCGCGCGACTCCAGGATGAGGTTGTGGTTGCCGCCCGCGCTGCCGGTGCTGCGCAGCCCGAGCTTGCGTGCCGAGTAGCAGCCGAGGAAGTAGCCCCGCAGCACGCCGTCGCCCACCACGTTGCGCGCCTGCGTGGCCACGCCCTCGTCGTCGAAAGGCGCGCTGGCGAGCGCGCGCCGCTCATGGGGGCGTTCCTCGATGTTCACGCCGCGCGCGAACACCTGGCGGCCGAGGCCGTCGGCGAGAAAGCTCGCCTTGCGGTAGAGGTTGCCGCCGCTCGCGGCGGCGACGAAGCTGCCGAGCAGCATCGCGGCCTGCGGCGCCTCGAACAGCACCGGCGCCTGGCGCGTGCCGATGCGGCGCGCACCGAGCCGCGCGAGCGCGCGCTCGCCCGCGTAGCGGCCGAGGGCTTCAGGCCGGGCGAGCCGTCCCGGCACGCGCGCCTCGCTGTACCAGTCGTCGCGTTGCATGCCGCCGCGGTCCTCCGCGATCACCGACAGGTAGAGCGAATGCCGCGAAGTCGGGAAGCCGTCCATGAAGCCCAGGCTGTTGGCGAACACGAACTGCGCGTGCTGCGCCGACACCGTGGCCCCTTCCGACTTGCGGATCTTCGGCGAGAGGGCGAAGGCCTGCGCCTCGCAGCGGTGCGCGATGCCGATCGCCTCCTCCACCTCGAGCGCCCAGGGATGGTAGAGGTCGAGATCCGGCGCCTTGCCCGCCAGCAGCTCGGCCTCGGGCGGTCCGGCGCAATCGTCCACCGCCGTGTGCCGCGCGATGGCGAGCGCGGCCTGCACCGTGCGCTCGAGCGCCGCCGACGAGAAATCCGAGGTGCTGGCGTGCCCGCGACGCGCGCCGGGCCGCTCGCCGAGGTAGACGGTGACGCCGATGCCCTTGTCGCGGTTGTGCTCGATGGTGTCCACCGCGCCCTTGCGCACCGTGACCGAAAGGCCGTGGCCCTCGGACACGTCGCACTCGCAGGCACTCGCGCCCAGGCGGCGGGCGTGCGCGAGCACATCGGCGGCGAACTGGCGCAGTTGCGCGGGCGTATAGCTGAAGCGGCTGCCGCTTTTCATGGCGCGCTATCATAGCAGCGCGATGCGCGACGAAATCCCGAGCAAGACGAAGAAGAAGCAGGAGATGCACGAACTGCAGCAGCTCGGTGCCGCGCTGGTGCAGCTCTCGGCTGCGCATCTCGAGCGCATGTCGCTGCCCGAGGAGCTGGCGCACGCGGTGCACGATGCGCGCCGCTTCCGCAGCCACGAGGCCAAGCGCCGCCAGGTGCAGCTCATCGGCCGGCTGATGCGCAACCTCGACCCCGAGCCGATCCGCGCGCAGCTCGCGGTCGTGGAGGGCGGCTCGGCGCAGGCGCGCGCCAGCCACCAGCGCGTGGAGCACTGGCGCGCGCGCCTGATGGCAGACGACGGCGCGCTCACCGAGTTCGCGCGCACCTGCGCGGGCGCGGACCTGCAGCAATTGCGCGCGCTGCTGCGCAACGCGCGCAAGGAGCAGGCGGCGGGCAAGCCGCCGCGCGCCTATCGCGAGCTGTTCCGCATCATCCGGGAGGCGGCCGGTGAGTAGCGAGCTGCGGATCGGACTGGTCTCGGCGAGCGACCGCGCTGCGGGCGGCGTGTACAGGGACGAGGGCATTCCCGCGCTGAAAGCATGGCTTGCGCAGGTGATCCGCGCGCCCGCGCTGCGCTTCGAGGAGCGCCTGATCCCCGACGAGCGCGCGGTGATCGAGTCGGCGCTGGTCGAGCTGGTCGACGCGAAGGGCTGCCACCTGGTCCTCACCACCGGCGGCACGGGGCCCGCGCCCCGCGACGTCACGCCCGAGGCGACGCTCGCCGTCGCCGACAAGGTGATGCCGGGATTCGGCGAGCAGATGCGCGCGGTGAGCCTCCAGTACGTGCCCACCGCGATCCTTTCGCGCCAGGTGGCCGTGATCCGCAAGCAGGCGTTGATCATCAACCTGCCCGGCCAGCCCAAGGCGATCAAGGAGACGCTGGACGGCGTCTTCGCCGCGGTGCCCTACTGCATCGATCTGATCGGCGGCCCCTACATCGAGACCGACGAGGCGCTCATCAAGGCGTTCCGGCCAAAATCGGCGCAGCGCCCGGCGCGGCCTTAAGCACGGGCACGCGCACGCGGAACCACGCCGCGTACAGCGCCGGCACGAAAAGCAGGGTCAGCACGGTGGCGACCACCAGCCCGCCCATGATCGTGTAGGCCATCGGCCCCCACAGCACGCTGCGCGTGAGCGGAATCATCGCCAGCACCGCGGCGGCGGCGGTGAGCGCGATGGGCCGGAAGCGGCGCACCGTCGCCTCGCGGATCGCCTCCCACACCGGCAGGCCCGAGGCCGTGTCCTGCTCGATCTGGTCCACCAGGATTACGGTATTGCGCATGATCATGCCGGAGAGCGCGATGGCGCCGAGCATGGCGACGAAGCCGAACGGCTGACCGAAGACCAGCAGCGCGAGCGCCACGCCGATGATGCCGAGCGGTGCCGTGAGCACCACCATGAAGCTGCGCGAGAAGCTCTTGAGCTGCAGCATCAGCATGGCCAGCATCAGCGCCACGGCGAAGGGCATGCCGGCCGCGATGGACTCCTGCGCCTTGACGTTCTCCTCGTAGGCGCCCCCCGGCTCGATGCGATAGCCCGCGGGCAGCGCGGCGCGCAGCTCGGCGAGCGCTGGCTCGATCGCCATGGTGACGTCGGGCGCCTGCACGCCGTCGACGATGTCGGCGCGCACGGTGAGCGTGAGCGCGCGGCTGCGCCGCCAGATGATCGGTTCCTCGAGCACCTCGCTCACGCGCGCCACCTGCTCGAGCGGCACCGAGCGGCCGCTCGCGGTCGGCACCGTGAGCTCGCCGAGCGCATCCAGCCGGCCGCGCTCGGCCGCGGGCGCGCGCAGCACGACGTCGATCAGGCGGTCGTTCTCGCGGTACTGCCCGAGGGTCGTGCCGCTCACCACGGCCGCGACCGAGCGCGACACCCCGGCCGAGGACACGCCCAGCGCGCGCGCCTTGTCCTGGTCCACGTCGAGGCGCAGCGCGAGCACCTTGTCGCCCCAGTCCGGGTGCACGTCGAGCGTGTGCGGGTTGGCGCGCATGCGCTCGGCGACGCGCTCGGCGATGGCCTTGAGCTGTGCCGGGTCTTCGCCCGAGACGCGGAACTGCACCGGGTAGTTGACCGGCGGCCCGAGCGGCACGCGGATCACCCGGCCGCGCACCCCCGGGAAATCCGCCGCCAGCGCCTCGCGCAGCAGCGCCACCACGCGCTCGCGCGCGGCGATGTCCCGCGTGAGCACGACCACCTGCGCGAAATTGGTGCGGAACAGGTGCTGGTCGAGCGACAGGAAGAAGCGCGGCGAGCCGTTGCCGACGTAGGTGACATAGCTCGTGACGTCGGCATTCTTCTCCAGCAGCGCCTCGATGCGCTGCGCCTCGCGCTCGCTGGCGCGGATCGCGGCGCCTTCGGGCAGCCACAGCTCCACCATCAGCTCGGTGCGGTTGGACGAAGGGAAGAACTGCTTCTCGGTGAGGCCCATGCCGGCCGCGCCGAGCACCAGCGCGCCGGCGGTCGCGGCGATCACCGTCCAGCGGCGCGCGATGCACCACTCGAT
>DASTHP010000007.1:0-13399 GCA_035718125.1 Burkholderiales bacterium
CATGCGCATCGGCAACGTCAATCCCAAGCCGATCGACAAGCGGCGGCTGTCGATCTGGTTCAGCCCGCGCGACCTCGCGCAGCTCGTTTCCATCGGCATCGATCATCCGGACATCCACTTCGAGATCGTCTACGGCATCTCGGGCAACAAGCGCGCCTGGTACGACAACGCCAATGCCTACCGCCTCGGCTACCGGCCGCAGGACGATTCGGAACTCTACGCGGCGGAAATCCTCGTGAAGGAAAAGCCCGGCGATCCCGTCGCGGAGAAATTCCAGGGCGGCGTGTTCTGCGTCGCGGAGAAGGTTCCCAATCCCGCGCCGCTGCCGCGCGCTAGGAAGAAGCGGCCTTCGCGACGGAAGGCGGCGCGGCGGAAGTGAGATAGAGACCGAGGGCAATGCAGGCGACGCCCGCGGCGTGGTGCCAGCCGAAGCGCTCGCCGAGGAACGCGATGCCGAGCAGCGCGGTGAAGGCCGGGAGCAGGTGGTGGAACGGCCCGGCGACGGCCGGCGTCGTGCGCTGCAGCGCGGCGTTGTAGAAGATGAAAGCGAGGAACGAGGCGAACACCGCCGTGTAGGCGATTGCGGCGAGCGAGGCGGGCGACAGCACCAGTTGACGGCCGCCCGCCCATTCCCACGCATAGAGCGGGGCCTGCAGCAGCGTGCCGACGATGGCCATCGCCGCCAGGAAGCTCATGCGCTCGAGTCCCGCCGGCCAGCGCTTGAGCAGCACCGTGTAGAGCGCCCAGATCGGCACCGCCGCGAGGATCCACAGGTCGCCCGGGTTGAAGGCGAGCGCGCGCAGGATCTCCGGGTCGCCGCGCACGATGATGGCGACCGCGCCGGCGAGGGAGATCAGGATGCCCAGCATCTGGCGCACGCTGATGCGTGCGCCCAGGACCACCGCCGCGATCACGGCGACCGCGATGGGCACCAGCGCGATGAGCAGCGCGCCGTTGAGCGCCGTGGTGTGCTGCAGGCCGAGGTAGACCATGCTCTGGAAGATCGCCGAAGCGATGGCCGCCATCGGCAGCACCCACCTCCAGTGGCGCAGCAGGAGCGGCCACTGCGCGCGCAGCGGCGCCCACGCCACCGGCAGGATGAGCAGCAGCGACGCAGCCCAGCGCCAGAAATTCAGCGCGAGCGGCGGGACCTGCTCGTGGATCGCGCGCCCCACCACCCAGTTGCCCGCCCAGCACAGCATGGCGAGCGCGAGCAGCAGGTGCGGAGACTTGAAAAGGCGCAACCTAGCGAATCGGCGCGATGGCGCCGCGATGCCGGTCGATCCACCAGGCCCAGGCGGTGAAGAGCACGCCGCCCGCAATGCCCGCGATGGCGATGGCCTCCACGCTGGGCGGCGGCGGTCCCAGGACGTTGCCGAGGTAGGCGAGCACGAGAAACCCGATCAGTCCCCAGTACGACCAGGTGCCGATGCGGTCGCGGGACGGGGCGCTGCGCGCGTAGATCCACGCGCCCGCCGCGAACATGCCGCCCTCGACGATCATCGTCCAGGGTACCGAGTTCCACAGCCCGAGCCCGATCATCGTCTCGCTTCCGGGCCACAGCGGCAGGTCGGGGCGGTGCGAAAGGGCATCGAGCACCCAGTGGCTGAACACAAGCAGGCCGAGGATGAGTGCCTCGCGCTTGCCGCACTTGAGGCAGGCCAGCCCGAACAGGGCGCTCCAGGCGATCACCGCCGCGAGGCTGTGCGTCCAGGGGTAATGCACGAAATCCAGCGGCGTGAACGCGGTGTTGCCCGGGTCGATGCGTACGCGTTCGACGCCCGCGAGCAGCAGCACCGGCCACACCAGGTCCACCCAGAAGACCGCAGCCAGCGGCAGCGCGAGATTGACTCGCGGCAGCAAGGGCTTGGCGGCGAGTGCGACTGCAGCGTGGCCTATGAACATGGGGAAATTGGGGTCAGGTCCGAATTATTCTTGCCGAAAATAATTCGGCCCTGACCCCAATTTTCAGTCGTCGGCGTGGGCTGCGGGCCGGTGTGCGGACACGAGTTTTTGCTGCAGCTGCGGCGGCGCGGGCTCGTAGTGGCTGAACTCCAGCGTGTAGGAGCCGTGGCCGGCGGTGATGGACTTCAGGCGCGCGGGGAACTGCTCCAGCTCCGCGAGCGGCGCCTGCGCCGAGATCTGCACGGTGCCCGGGCGCGGCGCGTCCGAGCCCTTGATGTGGCCGCGGTGGCCGGAGAGCTCGCCGGTGATGTCGCCCATCTTCTGCTCGGGGGCGACGATGTCCACGTTGACGATCGGCTCGAGCACGATGGCGCGCGCCTTGGCGAGCGCGTCGAGGAACGCCTTGCGCCCCGCCGAGACGAA
The DNA here is from genome assembly GCA_035718125.1 of Burkholderiales bacterium. Lineage (GTDB taxonomy): Bacteria > Pseudomonadota > Gammaproteobacteria > Burkholderiales > SG8-39 > JAABQT01. The sequence goes on from DASTHP010000007.1 coordinate 2,329, forward strand.
CGCCACCTCCTTGGAATCCACCGGGTGGCTCTTGCCGTCGTAGACGATGACGCGCAAGTCCTGCAGCGGGTAGCCGGCGAGAAAGCCGGTGGCAAGCACGCCGCGCACGCCTTTCTCCACCGCGGGGATGAACTGGTTGGGGATCGCGCCGCCCTTCACCTGGTCGACGAACTCGAAGCCCTTGCCGCGCGGCAGCGGCTCGACCTTGAGGAACACTTCGCCGAACTGCCCTGCGCCACCGGTCTGCTTCTTGTGCCGGCTGTGGCCTTCCGCGCGCGCCGCGACGGTCTCGCGGTAGGGGATGGAGGGCGGCCGCGTGTCCAGTTCGAGCTTGTACTGCGAGGCGATCTTCTCCAGCGTGGTGCGCAGGTGCACTTCGCCCAGCCCGCGGATCACGGTTTCGTTGGCCTGCGCGTTGTGCTCGACCCGGAAGCACGGATCCTCGGCGAGCAATTTGTGCAGCACGTCGGAGACCTTCTGCTCCTCGCCGCGCTTCTTCGGCTGCACCGCCAGGCCGAACACCGGCGTAGGCAGCTCGAGCGGCTTGGCGTGGATGTGCGCGTCCTCGGCCGAGTCGTGCAGGATGTGGTCGAACTGGATCTCGTCCACCTTGGCGATGGCGCAGATGTCGCCGGGCACGGCCTCGGCGATCTCGGTCTGCGTCTTGCCGCGCAGCAGGTACAGGTGCCCCGCCTTGACCGGCTTGCGGCCCTCGCCGATGTAGAGCTGCGTGCCGGGCGTGATGCGCCCCTGGTGCACGCGGAACACCGCCAGCCGCCCGATGTAGGGATCGATCTCGATCTTGAACACGTGCGCGAGCGCGTGCCGGGTCGGATCGGGCAAGGCCTGCAGCTCGGCCGGCGCGCTGCCGTCGGTCGGCACGTTGAGGTACGCCGGCGGATTGCCCTCGCTCGGGTTGGGCATCAGCTTGACGATCACCTCGAGCAGCTCCTGCACGCCCGCGCCGGTCTTCGCCGAGCAGAACACCACCGGGACCAGATGGCCCTCGCGCATGGCGCGCTCGAGCGGCTCGTGCAGTTCCTCGGGCGACACCTCGCCCTTCTCCAGGTAGGTCGCCATCAGCTTCTCGTCCACCTCGACCACCTGGTCCACCAGGCGCTGGTGCGCCTCGGCCACCGAGGAGAAATCCGCCTCGCCCGCCGGCGTGAAGAAGCAGTCCGACACCTTCGTCGCCTTCGCCGCGGGCAGGTTGAGCGGCAGGCACTCCTTGCCGAAGGCCTGCTGGATGCGCTCCAGCAGCCCCTCCAGGTCCGCGTTCTCGGCGTCGATGCGGTTGACGATCACCAGCCGGTCGAGGCCGCGCTTGGCGGCCCACTGCATGAAGCGCCCGGTCATCATCTCGATGCCGTTCTGCGCGTTGATGACGATGGCGGCGGTCTCCACCGCGGCGAGCGCGGGCAGCGAATGCCCGAGGAAATCGGGGTAGCCGGGGGTGTCCAGCAGGTGAACGCAGGTCGGGTGCTCGCCGCCATTGACCTCGAAGCTCGCCACGGCGAGCTTGAGCGAGTGCTGCAGCTGCTTTTCCAGCGGGGTGTAGTCGCACGCAGTGGTGCCGCGCTCGACGCTGCCGGCGGCGGGGATCGCCCCCGCGCGCGCGAGCAGCGCCTCGGCCAGGCTGGTCTTGCCGCTGCCTGCCTGGCCGACGAGCGCCAACGTCCTCAGGTGCTTGATGAGGTGTTTTGCCACGCGCTCCTCCTCCCCGCCAATCCTACTTCGGGACGTGCCGGGGCGTCGAGACCGCCAGGTAGATCTCGCGCAGGAACAGCAGCAGGCTCACCGTGAGGCTCGCCACCGCCAGGACGAACAGGGCCGCCACCATGCGGGTGAGGTCCGCCGCGACGAAGGCGCCGATGAAGGCGCCCGCGATCAGCAGGCACACGAACAGGCCCGAGAGCACCGAGAAGACGATCGCGAGATAGACGAAGCGGATGCGGCGCGCGATCTGCGCCAGCTCGGCCCGGGCGCCGTCGCCCGCCGAGCGCCCGGCGAGGCCCTCCTCGAGCGCGCGGCGCCGGTCGACCGCGCGCCCCAGCCGGATGTTGAGCGCAGCGAGGATCGTGCCGACCGCCGTGAGCATGAACACCGGCGCCACCGCCAGCTGGATGACGGTGGTAATCTCCGGGATGTGCGCTTCCATGGCGGCGCGCTACTTCTTGCCGCTGTCCTTCTTTTCCAGCAGCTCGGCACGCTTCCTGAGGATGTCTTCGAATTTCGACTTGGCGATGAGCAGCGTGTGCGCCGCGAGCGCGCGCTCCTGCGGCAGCCGCTCCTCGAGCTTCTTCTGGCGCTCGGCCGCGTCCGACCCGCTTGCCTTGCCCTTGCCGGCGATCGCCACCGCGGCGTGGAAATAGTCGCCCGCCGGCTTGCCGAGCTTCACGGTGTAGGTGAGGCCGTCGAAAGTCGTGGCGACGATGGTGGCGAAAGGCTTGTCCAGGCCCGTGTCGGCGGGCTTCAGCGCGGGCGCCGCGACGTCGGCGAGTTCGACGCTGTTGAGCGAATAGGACGCGGAGTTGGCACGGATCGTATCGACCTTCTCGCCCGCCCGCATCGGCGTGAGCTTCCAGCCCGCATCGTCGCGCGCGCGCTCGATCTTCCACTTCTCGGCGCCCGCGAGCGTCACCTCCATCGCTTTCACCTTCTCCGCGGCAAAACCCGTGCGCCGGATCCAGTCCGCGCTCCTGGTGCTGGCGAGCGTAAGCGGGTCGGAGACCACGATCACGGCTTTCGGGTCCTCGGGCAGCTGCACGTAGCGGCCGTCGCCGATCGCGCGCTCGCGGTTGTCCGGCTCGCGCTTGAAGAACTTGGCGCCGATGGCCAAGCGCGCGAGCGGCTTGCCGTCCGCGCCGCGGAACTCGAGCGCGGTGCCCGAGCCGTCGAGCTTGAGCCGCGCGCGGTCCGCCTCGCCGATGGGCTCGCTTTGCCCCACCTTGAGCTCGATCGCCTTGAGCACCAGATCGCGCACCTTGTCGGCATCGGCCGGGAAGCCGCCGCGCTCGTCGATGCGCCAGGCGCCGTCCTTCAGCTCGAGCGTGAGCGCCGTGCTGCCTTCGCGGATGGCGATGGCGGCGATGTCCGCCGCCTTGAGGTTCTTGAGCACCGGCTGGCCGAGCGCCGCCACGTTCGCGGGCCGCTGCGACTCGCCGCGCTGCTTGAGCAGCACGGCGCCGCCGCCCAAGGCGAGCAGCAGCACCACCAGCGCCGCTACGAGTCTTCCGCTCATGCTGCGAGGGCGCGCGCCTGCTGCCGGCGGCGCAGGAGGGCGATGACGATGCCGAGGAGGGCGACGAGGATCGGCATCAGCGCGATGTTGGCGACCTTGGTGAGGAACACGAGCCGCTCGGAGTCCTGGCGCAGGTTCTTGCGCAGGTCCTTCAGCTCCTTGCGGGTCTCGGCCACCTTCTTGCGGAAGCTCTCCAGCTCCGCCTGCTGCTCGGGCGAGAGGATCTGCGCGCCCTTGGCGCCGGCACCCTGGCTCTTTTGCAGCTTTTGCAGGTTGTCGTTGGTCCTTTGCAGCTCGTCCTCGAGCTCCTTGATCTTGCCGAAGTACTGCGCCTGGGCCTGCGCCTCCATCTCGCGCACCACGGTGAGCGGCCGGAAGGCGGCGGCGCGGCTCTGCAGCGACAGCAGGTCGTCGCCGGCCGCGAGCTGCTCGACCAGGCCCTGCGCGAGCGCGAGGTTGCCGTTCGAGGGCACGACGATGCGACGCCCGAAGACTTCCTGCACGTCCACGGCCGCGCCGTCCTGCAGCATGTCCACGTCGGCGACCAGCACCACCGAGTTCTCCGTTGCGCTCTCCTGGAGCGCCGGCTCGGCGGCGGGCGCGCCGGGCTTGGGCTTGGCGGCCTTGTCCACCGGCTTGCCGCCGGGAAACGCGGTCTTGAACTTGCCCGAGAGGCGCAGCGCGAGCGGCATGTTCTTGCCGCCGGGCTGGAAGCTCTTGGTGGCGCCTTCGCCCGAGACGGTGGCCTGCGCGCTGTCCACCAGCATCGAGTTGGCCGAGCTGCTGATCAGCGCGCTCACGGCCAGCCCCTCGGCCGGCTTGACGCTGAACGCGCCGCCGAAGGCGTACAGCAGCGTCTCGATCTGCGCCATGACGACGTCGTCGCGCGCGAACGCGGTGCGGTTCAGCGACAGCACGGTGGGCGTGTAGCGCTGGCCGCCGCCGGAGGCGAACACCACGTCCGCGATGACTTTCGGCTCCATCTCCACGCCCCAGGCCTTGAACAGGCGCGGCAGCGTGGAGCTCGAGGCCATGCCCGGCATGCCCGGGATCGGACCCGGCGCCTGGTCGAAGTAGGCGTAGGGATCGACGAACGCGATCAGCTTGCCGCCGCGCAGCACGAACTGGTCGAGCGCGTACTCGGTCGCCTCGCCGATGTCGCGCGGATGGATGAGCAGCAGGACGTTGATGTCCTTGTCGATCGTCTCCGTGGTCAGGTTGACCGGCTTCACCTCGAAGTCGCGCCGCAGCTCGTTGGCGAGCACCCAGGGCTCGGCACTCTGGCGCGTCATCGGGTTGTAGCGCTCGCCGAGCACCGGCAGCCCGCTCATCAGCCCGATCTTCGGGCGCTCGGTGGCGCCGGCGCGCGCGATCGCGCGGATCAGGTCGTACTCCAGCAGGCGCTCGCGCGCCGGCGCGAGCACCGGGATCGATTGCTTGCGGTCGAGCTGGCTCACCGCGACGCCGAGGTAGAACTGCTCGCCCGACATCAGCTGCTGCGGCTCGATGCCGTCGAGCTGCGCCGCATCCTCCTCCTCGGAGTCCGGGCGCGGGTTGTAGCGCTCGATGACCAGGTTCGCGCCGGCCACCGCCTTGAACTCGCGCACCATGTCGTCGACGCGCTGCGCGAAGCTGCGCAGCGGCACCGGCATCGCCTCGCCGGCGGTGACGTAGAGCTTCACCTTCACCGGCGCCTGCAGGTTCCTGAGCACCTTCTTGGTGCCCGCCGACAGCGTGTAGAGCTTGCCCTCGGTGAGGTCGGCGCGCACCGCCGCGCCCGAGGCGAGGTAATTGAAGGCCACCAGCAGCAGGAACAGCGCCGCCAGGCCCACCGCGGAGTAGATCAGGGCTTCGTGTTTTTTCATCATCGGTTGCGCAGCACCACGCCCGTGGCGAACAGGGAGAACCCGATCACCGAGAGGAAGAAGAACAGATCCCGCGTGTCGATCACGCCCTTCTGGAAGCCGTCGAAGTGCGTGACCACCGAGAACGCCGCCACCGTGTCGACGAACGCCGGGCTCGCCCAGCGCACCAGCAGGTCGGTCACCGGGTTGAAGCCGGCGAGGATCAGGAACAGGCACAGCACCACCGCCAGGATGAAGGCGATCACCTGGTTGCGCGTCATCGCCGAGGTGAGGCAGGTGATCGACAGGTACGCCCCGGCGAGGAACAGGCTGCCCAGGTAGCCGGCGAAGATCGCGCCGTTGTCGGGGTCGCCGAGCACGTTCGCCGTCAGGACCACCGGGAAGGTGAGCGCGAGCGCGATGGCGAGGAAGAGCCACGAGGCGAGGAACTTGCCGAGGATCGCGTGCCACGCCGCGACCGGCATGGTGAGCAGCAGCTCGAGGGTGCCCGAGCGCCGCTCCTCCGCCCACAGGCGCATGCCCACCGCGGGCACCAGCACCAGGTAGAGCCACGGGTGCCAGCCGAAGAACGCCCCGAGGCTCGCCTCGCCGCGCTCGAAGAAGGCGCCGGCGGTGAAGGTGAGAAAGCCGGTCAGCAGGAGGAAGATGACCAGGAACACGTAGGCCACGGGCGAGGTGAAGTAGGAGACCAGCTCGCGCTTGCCGATGGTGCGGATGGCGTGCCAGGCGCTCATCGTTGCACCGTCGTGGACGCGGCGGCCATCGTGTCGGGCAGGGTGAGGCGGCGGAACACCTCGTCGAGCGGCCGGCCGAGCTCGTCGGGCGTGCCGCTCGCCACGATGCGGCCGCGGTCGATGATGATGGCGCGCGTGCAAGCCGTGTCCACCTCCTCGAGGATGTGCGTCGAGAAGATGATCGCCTTGCTCTTGCCGAGCTCGCGGATGAGGTTGCGCATCTCGTACTTCTGATTGGGGTCGAGGCCGTCGGTGGGCTCATCGAGGATCAGCACGTCCGGGTCGTGGATCAGCGCCTGCGCGAGGCAGGTGCGATGTTTGTAGCCCTTGGAAAGCGTGTCGATCGATTGATGCAGCACGGAAGCGAGGAAGCAGCGCTCCACCGCGCGGCCCACGGCCTGCTTGCGCGCCGCGCCGTCCAGGCCGCGCAGCTCTGCGGCAAACGACAGAAAGCCCTGCACCGTCATGTCCGGGTAGGAAGGCGCCGCCTCCGGCAGGTAGCCGATCAGGCGCTTGGCCTCCAGCGGCGCTTCGGTGACGTCGTGGCCGCCGACCGTCACCTTGCCGCTGGTGGGCGGGATGAAGCCGGTGATCATGCGCATGGTGGTGGACTTGCCGGCGCCGTTCGGGCCGAGAAAACCCAGCACCTCGCCGCGCTCGACGGCGAAGGACACGCCGTCCACGGCGCGCTTGGCGCCGAATGCCTTTACCAGGTTCTCGATCTTGATCATGGAGATGGAGGTTTCAGGCTGTCGGCCATGTAAGTTTCCGGCCGGCCGATTTCAAGGGGGCGCATTATCGCCGAAAAAAACCTCTGGATTGGAAATAGAATTTGCCCCTCAGCCACCGGGAGTCGCCATGATGCGCAGCGCAAGACCACTTTTGACTGCCGCCGCCGCGGTTTTGTTCTCCGCCGCGGCGCTCGCCCAGCCCAGCCTCAAGATGATGATTCCGGCCAACCCCGGGGGCGGCTGGGACCAGACCGGACGCAATCTGGCCGCAGCGATGCAAAGCGCGAAGCTCGTGTCCGGCGTGCAATTCGAGAACAAGGGCGGCGCGGCGGGCGCCATCGGCCTCGCCCAGTTCGTCAACGCGGCCAAGGGCGATGCCAACGCGGTGATGATCGGCGGCATGGTGATGGTGGGCGGTACCTACCTGCAGAAATCGCCGGTGACGCTTGCGCAGGTGACGCCCATCGCGCGGCTCACCAGCGAATGGGAAGTCATCGTCGTGCCGGCCTCCTCGCCGCACAAGACGATGGCCGACCTGGTCAAGGCGTTCAAGGCGGACCCGGGCAAGGTGTCCTGGGGCGGCGGCTCGGCGGGCGGCACCGACCACATCCTCGCGGGCCTGATCGCCCAGGCCGTGGGGGTGGAGGCCAAGCGCGTCAACTACGTCGCGTTCAAGGGCGGTGGCGAAGCGGTGGCGGCGATCATCGGCGGGCACGTCACCGCCGGTGTCTCGGGCATCGGCGAGTTCGCCGAGCACGTGAAGAGCGGCAAGATGCGCGCGCTCGCCGTATCGGCGCCCGCGAAGACCGAGGGCATCCCGAGCCTGAAGGAGCAGGGCATCGACGTGGTGCTCGGCAACTGGCGCGGCATCTTTGCCGCGCCCGGCATCACGCCGGCGCAGCGCGACGCGCTCGTGAAGCTGGTGCAGGACGCGACCAATACGCCCGCGTGGAAAGGCACGCTCGAGAAGATGGGCTGGTCGGGCGAGTTCCTCGCCGGGGACGCGTTCAAGACATTCCTCGAGCAGGACACCAAGCGCATCGCGGGCATCATCGACTCGCTGGGCATCCGCAAGTAAGCGGCGGCGCCGTGCGCCGATCCCGCGCCGAGTTCGCACTGTCGGCCGGCGTGCTCGGCCTGGGAGCGTTTGCGGCAATCGTGACCGCGAACCTGCCCGGCGAGGGCGGCTACGCGGGCATCGGCCCGAACTTCATTCCCGCCGTGGTCGCCGCGGGGCTGCTGGTCACCGGCGGTTGGCTGCTGTGGGAGGCGCTGCGGGGCGGCTGGCGCAACCGCGGCGAGCCCGAGGCCGGCGCCGAGCACGCATTCCACGCCGGCGCATTCGGCTGGATCACGGCGGGGCTCTTCGCGCACATGGCGCTCATCGGCTGGGCGGGCTTCGTCCTCGCCGGCGCGGTGCTGTTTGCCTGCGTGGCGCGCGCCTTCGGCAGCCCGCGCGCGGCGCGCGATGCGGCGCTCGGCCTCGCGCTCTCGCTCGCCGTGTTCCTGTTCTTCGTCAAGTTCCTCAACGTCAACCTGCCGGCGGGCTGGCTGCAGCCCCTCCTGGGCGCGGCCGGAATATAGCGTGATGGAAACACTCAACGCGCTCGCACATGGTTTCGCAGTCGCGCTGACACCCATGAACCTCATGTGGGGCTTCATCGGGGTGACGGTCGGCACCGCGGTGGGCGTGCTGCCGGGCGTGGGGCCCGCGCTCACCGTGGCGATGCTGCTGCCGCTCACGGTCAAGCTCGATCCGACGGGCGCGCTCATCATGTTCGCGGGCATCTACTACGGCGCGATGTTCGGCGGCTCGACCACCACCATCCTGCTCAATACGCCGGGCGAATCGGCCTCCATCGCCACCGCGCTCGAGGGCAACAAGATGGCCAAGCGCGGCCGCGCCGGCCCCGCGCTGGCGACCGCGGCGATCGGGTCTTTCGTCGCCGGCAGCATCGCGACACTCCTGCTCACTCTGCTCGCGCCGCTGGTGGTGGAGCTCGCGCTCAAGTTCGGCCCCGCGGAGTACTTCGCGCTGATGGTGTTCGCCTTCACCACGGTGGCGGCGGTGCTCGGCAGCTCGACCGCGCGCGGACTGGCGAGCCTGTTCCTCGGCCTGCTGTTCGGCCTGGTGGGCATCGACGGGCAGACCGGCGCGGCGCGGTTCGCTTTCGGCGTGCCGGAACTGCTGGATGGCATCGACGTCGTGGTCCTGGCGGTGGGCCTGTTCGCGGTGGGCGAGGCGCTCTACATGGCGGCCTACACGAGCCGCCTGCCCGAGACGATGGAAAAGCTCTCCGGCCCGCTGTGGATGTCGAAGGAGGATTGGCGGCGCTCCTGGCCGGCGTGGCTGCGCGCCACCGGCATCGGCTTTCCCTTCGGCACCATCCCCGCGGGCGGCGCCGAGATCCCCACGTTCCTCTCCTATTCGGTGGAGAAGAAGCTCTCGAAGCATCCCGAGGAGTTCGGCAAGGGCGCGATCGAAGGCGTCGCCGGGCCCGAAGCCGCGAACAACGCTTCCGCCACGGGCGTGCTGGTGCCGCTGCTCACGCTAGGCATTCCCACCTCCGCAACCGCCGCGATCCTGCTCGGCGCCTTCCAGAACTACGGCATCCAGCCTGGCCCGCTGCTGTTCCAGTCCCAGGCCGATCTCGTCTGGGGCGTGATCGCCAGCCTGTACATCGGCAACGTGCTGCTGCTCATCCTCAACCTGCCGCTGGTGGGGATCTGGGTGAAGGTGCTGGCGATTCCGCGGCCGATGCTTTACGGCGGCATCCTGGTCTTCGCCACGCTGGGCGCCTACAGCCTGCACCAGTCGTGGGTGGACCTGCTCATGCTCTACGTCTTCGGTCTGCTCGGCTTCGTCATGCGGCGCTTCGACTTCCCGGTGGCGCCGGCAGTGATCGGCCTGATCCTGGGGCCGCTCGCGGAGACGCAGTTCCGGCGCGCGCTCTCGATCAGCCAGGGCGATGCGAGCGTGTTCCTCACGCAGCCGATCTCGGCCACGTTCCTCGCCATCACCGCGCTACTGATCGTCGTACCTTGGCTGGTCAGGCGCGCCCGTAGGAAGGCTCCGCCCCAGCCGGTCTAGGCCTATGGTCTCAGGTAGGCGTAGCCTTCGCGCTGCTGCAGCCGCGTGATCTCGGCCACGCCCGAGGGCACGTAGGTCGCCTCGGGGATGAACTGGTCGCGCTTGAGCTTGCGGTTGCGCAGCGTGATGTCGCAGACCTCGAACTTCACGCCGCGCTCCTTGAGGCCCTCGACCGCGACATGGAAGGGGTTGCCGTTCCTGTCGCGCGCTTCCTTGAACAGGAAGTCCACGCCCAGCGAATGCGTGACGACGACGATCTTCGCCTTGGGGTTGACCTCCAGGTGGTTGCCGATGTTCCGGAGGGCGTCGACCGGCTGCTGCCCGCCGCTGTTCACGTGGTAGACCACCTTGTCCTCGGCGACGGTCGCCTTTGGGTCCGCGCCGATGCCCATCGTGCCGCAGCCCGCGAGCAGCATCGCGCCGGCGACAATTGTGCTAGAAAGCGCCTTCAGGGTTTTCATGATGTCCTCCTCCTTGCAGGCAGGCTAGCAGCGCGGCCTGCGAGGGTGGAAATTAAGCGCGGTTATGGGGCAAACGAATTTTCCGTGAGGCGCCCTCAGCCCTTCCCCTTGTGCGAGCCGGGGGGATTTGATTAGTCTAGCCGGCGCAGCCCAAGCACTTATTCCTACAAATCGACTGGGCAGGAGGCAAGAACGCATGCAACAGACCCGTAGATCCGTCATCAAGGCGGGGGGCGCGGCCGCGCTGCTCGCCGCATTCGGCGCCACGCTGCTCAAGCCGGGCCGCGCGCTGGCCGCCTGGAACAAGGGCGCGTTCGACGCGAAGAGCACGCTGGATGCGATGCGCGCGCTCGGCGTGGCGAGCACCGAAGACTCCAAGGCCATCGAGATCCGCGCCCCCGAGATCGCCGAGAACGGCGCGGTGGTGCCGATCGACATCACCAGCAACATCCCCGGCACCACCAGCATCTCGGTGTTCATCGAGAAGAACCCCTTCCCCTACACGGGCACCTTCGACTTTTCGCAAGGCTCGGTGCCGTACGTGCACCTGCGCGTGAAGATCGGCGAATCGTCCCCGGTGCGCGTGGTGGCGACCGCGGGCGGCAAGCACTACACGACGGTGAAGGAAGTGAAAGTCACCATCGGCGGCTGCGGCGGCTAGGGCGGAGGAGACCATGGCAGACCCGATGAAGATTCGCGCCACGCTGCAGGGCGACGTCGCCGACGTGCGCGTGCTGATGGCGCACCCGATGGAAACGGGGCAGCGCAAGGACGCCTCCGGCAAGATCGTGCCGCTGCATTTCATCCAGTCCATCACCGCGCAGCTGAACGGCAAGCAGGTGTTCAGCGCCGACATCAGCCAGGCGGTGTCGCGCAACCCGGTGTTCGCCTTCAAGGTGAAGGGCGCCAAGGCGGGCGACAAGCTTTCCGTCACCTGGCAGGACAACA
>DASTHP010000008.1:0-4133 GCA_035718125.1 Burkholderiales bacterium
GCGGTTGTAGCCGCGCAGGTCGGGCGCCACCGCGCACCAGCCGCGCGCGCCGAAATGCTCCAGCATCGGCCGCCACATCGCCCAATACTCGGGAAAGCCGTGCAGGAAGAGCATCAGCGGCCCGTCGCCCGCGCGCGCGCAATGAAAGGAAAGGCCGTTCGCCTTCACGGTTTCGTGGTGGATCATGCGCGCACCTCCGGGTGGCGGGAGCGGATTGCGAGTCCCTAGAACTTCGAGAAGTCCGGCTTGCGCTTCTCCATGAAGGCGCGCAAGGCCTCCTTCGCCTCGGGTGACTTCAGGCGCTCGCCAAACAGGTGCAGCTCCTCGGTCATGCGCTCCTGCACGGCCGGCGCGAGGGTGCGCTTCATCAGCTCCTTGGTCATGCGCACGGAAGCGGGTGGCAGCGCGGCGAGCGCCAGTGCGGCGGCGCGTCCACGCTCGAGCAGTTCCGCCTCCGGCACGATCTCGGTGACGATGCCGGCGGCCAGTGCCTTCTCCGCGCCGAACGGCGCACCGAGCAGCAGCATCTCGGCGGCGCGCCGGTAGCCGGCCATCGCCGGCAGCAGCAGGCTCGAGGCGGCCTCGGGCAGCAGGCCCAGCGGCACGAAGGGCATCTGCAGGCGCGCGTTGGGCGCGGCATACACCAAGTCGCAGTGCAGCAGCATTGTCGTGCCCACACCGACCGCCGGCCCGCCCACCGCGGCGACCAGCGGCTTCTTCGCCGTGGAGATCGCGCGCAGGAAGCCCGCCGCCGGCGACTCGCCGGGCCCGCGCGGCAGCTCGAGGAAATCCTTCACGTCGTTGCCGGAGGTGAAGCACTCGCTTTGCCCGTGGATCAGCACCGCGCGCACCTGCGCGTCGGCCTCTGCCGCCGCGAGCGCCTGCGCGATGAGGGCGTACATCTCGGGGCTCAACGCGTTCTTCTTCTCCGGGCGGTTGAGCTCGATGCGCATCACGCGCGTGCGCGTCTCGACGAGGACCGGGGCGTTCACCCGCTCAGCTCCGCGCCACGACGCGGTCGCGGCCGAGGCGCTTGGCTTCGTACAGCGCGTCGTCGGCGCGGCTGAGCACCTGCTCCAGCGTCTCGCCGCGCCGGTACGCGGCGACGCCGATCGAGACGGTGACCCGCAGGCCCTCGGCCACCGCCGCCCAGTCGCGGCCCGCCAGCTCCGTGCGGATGCGCTCCAGCGGCGGCTGCACGGCGGACAGCGGCGTCGCGCCAAGGATCAGCATGAACTCCTCGCCGCCGTAGCGGCCGAAGACGTCGCTGTCGCGCAGGCCGGCCTGGGCGAGCGCCGCAAACGCGCGCAGCACCGCGTCGCCGGCGGCATGGCCATGCGTGTCGTTGACCGCCTTGAAGTGGTCGAGGTCGAGCAGCGCGACGCAGAACGCCTCGTGGAAACGGTCGGCCCGGCTGCGCTGCTCGTCCAGGCGCGCCATCAGCGCGCGGCGGTTGAGCGTGCGCGTGAGCTCGTCGTGGCTGGCGAGCTGCTGCACCTGCGCCAGTGAATCCGAGAGCTTCCTGCGGCTGTCCTGCAGGCGCTGGCGCAGCTCGCTTGCCTGCACGCTGAGCATCAGGCAGCGTCCGAGGATCAGCGAGAAGTACGACCAGACCAGCCAGCGCTCGGCCGCGGTGGCCACCGGCAACGCGAGCCGTTCGCCCATGGCGTAAAACAGCGCCCCCAAGGCGAGGACGCCGAGCGACCAGACCACCGCCGCCTGGCGCACCGGCGCCCAGGTCATGCCGAAGGCGAACACCGTGAACAGGTTCGCGAGGAACGGGAAGGCGAGCTGCGGCGCAACCGCCACCACCGCAAGCTGCAGCAGCACGGCCGCGCCGATCTGCGGCACGCCCAGGTTCGGATCGCGCAGGCGCAGGTTGCGCCCGCTGGCGAGCACGGCGAACACCGTGCCGCACACCGCCGCCCCGGCGAGTCCGTAGCCGAGCGGCACGCTTGCCGGGATCGTGCCGACCTGCCAGAACAGCGCGAGGAACAGCGTGTCGAGCGCGTAGCTCGAAGCGGTCCATGCCGTCCAGCGCAGGCGCTGCTGCTGGTCGCGCGCGCGCGTGTGCGTGCTGCGCAGCGCCTTTTCCAGCTTTTCCTCGCTCGCCAGCACGGGATGGACCCAGCCGCCCTGGGCTCAGCCCGGCAGCTTGTAATCCTGGAACTGCTGGCGCAGCGTGAGCTTGGAGAGCTTGCCGGTCGCCGTGTGCGGCAGCTCGGGCACGAACACCACGTCGTCCGGCGTCCACCACTTGGCGATCTTGCCTTCGTAGAACTTGAGCAGCTCCTCCCGCGTGACCTCCTGCCCGGCCTTCTTCACGGCCACGATGATCGGCCGCTCGTCCCACTTCGGGTGGCGGACGCCGATCACCGCCGCCTCCTGCACCGCCGGGTGCGCGACCGCGATGTTCTCCAGGTCGATCGAGCTGATCCATTCGCCGCCCGACTTGATCACGTCCTTGGAGCGGTCGGTGATCTGCATGTAGCCGTCCGGGTCGATAGTCGCCACGTCGCCGGTCGGGAACCAGCCGTCTTTGAGCGGGTTGCCGCCCTCGCCCTTCATGTAGCCCGAGGCGATCCAGGGGCCCTTCACCAGCAGGTTGCCGAAGCGCTTGCCGTCCCAGGGCAGTTCCTTGCCCTCCTCGTCGACGATCTTCATCTCCACGCCGAAGATGCCGCGGCCCTGCTTGCCCTGCACGGCGCGCTGCTCTTCCTTGGACAGCGACGCCTGTCTTGCCTTGAGCGAGCCCACCGTGCCCAGCGGGCTCATCTCCGTCATGCCCCAGGCGTGGAACACGGTGACGCCGTAGTCCTCCTGGAAGGCGCGGATCATCGCCGGCGGGCAGGCCGAGCCGCCGATCACCGTGCGCTTGAGGGTGGAGAACTTCAGCTTGTTCGCCGCGAGGTGCTGCAGCAGCATCAGCCACACCGTCGGCACGCCCGCCGAGAGCGTGACCTTCTCCTGCTCGATCAGCTCGTAGACGCTCTTGCCGTCCAGGTGCGGGCCCGGGAACACCATCTTCGCGCCCACCATGGTGCAGGCGTAGGGCAGGCTCCAGGCGTTGGCGTGGAACATCGGCACCACCGGCAGCACCGCGTCGCGCGCCGAGAGGTCGAGCGCGTCGGGCAGCGCCGCGCCGTAGGCGTGCAGGATCGTCGAGCGGTGGCTGTAGAGCACGCCCTTCGGGTTGCCCGTGGTGCCCGAGGTGTAGCAAAGGGCGGCGGCCGTGCGCTCGTCGAAGGTGGGCCACTCGAAGCGCTCGTCCTGCTTTGCCATCAGCTCCTCGTAGCACAGCAGGTTCGGAATCGAGGTCTGCGCCGGCATGTGGGCGCGGTCGGTCATCAGCACGAAATGCTTCACGCTCTTCAGCTGCGGCGCGAGCTTCTCCACCAGCGGCACGAAGCTGAGGTCGAAGAACAGCGCCATGTTCTCCGCGTGGTTCGAGATGTAGGTGATCTGCTCGGGAAACAGGCGCGGGTTGATGGTGTTGATCACCGCGCCGATGCCGGAGATGGCGTAGTAGAGCTCGTAGTGCCGATAGCCGTTCCAGGCCAGCGTGCCCACGCGGTCGGCTTGCTTCACGCCGAGCGCCTGCAGGGCCTTGGCCAGCCGGCGCGCGCGCGCGTGCGCCTCGCGGTAGGTGTAGCGGTGCACGGCACCCGTGCCGTCCTTGCCTTGCCCTTCCACGGTCTTCGACACGATCTCGGTGTCGCCGTGGTTGCGGTCCGCGAACCTGATCAGGTCGGTGATCAGGAGCGGCACATCCATCATCAGGCCGTGCATGCTCTCCCCCCGGAATGCGCTTTCACGATACGGTCGACCGACGTTACCGCAGGCGCGGAGGCGAAAGCAAGCTTCCCCACGCCGGCCTTGACCGCCCCGGGTGCCGCCGATACCATTTTTGCCTCTCTAGGAGGAGGCAACATGATCCAGCGCATGATCGGCGCGGCCGCGTTCGCGGCTGCCGCGGCACTCGTTTCTTTCGCCGCACAAGCCCAGACCGTCAAAGTCGCCTACATCGACCCGCTGTCCGGGCCGTTCGCCCAGACCGGCGAGCAGGGGCTGGCGGAATTCCGCTTCGCCGTGGACCAGATCAACAAGAGCGGCAGGCTCGGCAAGGTGAAGCT
>DASTHP010000009.1:0-12677 GCA_035718125.1 Burkholderiales bacterium
GCCGGCTGCCAGGTGGCGGTGGAGTTCCGCGACCCGGACAACCATTTCCTGGAGATCTACTGGGGCCTGGACCAGGTGGGCAGCGACCAGCGCGTGCGCCCGCCCGAGGAATGGGCCGAGGAGCTTTCGCTCGAGGACGCGGTCCGGCACGCGCCGCCCGGGCAGGACACCACGCTGCACGGCAAATAGGCGACGGGTTGCAGCGAGAATGACGGAACGCATCGCGTTCATCGGCTTTGGCGAAGCCGGCCAGACGATCAGCCGCGGGCTGGTAGCCGAAAAGGCGAAGCCGGCCATCCGCAGCTACGACATCCTGTTCGGCCAGCCGGCCGGCGCACCGCTCGAGGCGGCGGCGCGCGCGCTCGGCGTGGAAACCGCGCGCGACCACGTGGACGCGGTACGTGGTGCGGACCTCGTGTTCCTCGCCGTGACGGCGAGCTCGAGCCTGGACGCGGCGCGCTCCTGCCTGCCGGGCCTCGGCAAGGGCCAGCTCTTCCTCGACGTGAACTCGGTGTCGCCGAAGCGCAAGATCGAGACCGCGGCGCTGGTAGGGCCCACGGGCGCCGCGTACGTGGACGTCGCCGTGATGGCGCCGGCGGCGCCCTACCTGCACAAGGTGCCTTGCCTGATCGGCGGTCCCGGCGCAGCGGCGCTTGCGCCGCGCGCGGCCGCGCTCGGCATGAAGATGGAGCTCGTCGCGAGCGAGGTCGGGCAGGCCTCGGCGATCAAGATGTTCCGCTCGATCGTGGTGAAGGGCCTGGAGGCGCTGCTCGTGGAGTCGATGACCGCCTCGGCCGAGTACGGCGTCGAGGATCGCGTGCTCGCCTCGCTCAGGGAAACCTGGCCCGGCATCGACTGGGAGAAGCTCGCCGGCTACATGATCGAGCGCGTGGTGAGCCACGGCAAGCGCCGCGCCGCGGAGATGCGCGAGGTGTCGGCCACGCTGGAGAGCATCGGCATGGAGCCCGTGATGGCGGCGGCGAGCGCCGTGCGCCAGCAGTGGATCGCGGACCTTGGCGTGAAGGAGCGCCTGAAAGGCAGGAAGACCGAGGATCGCGCCGACTTGGTGCGCGCTATCCGCGAGGCCATGGGCAGGTGAAGGCGCTCCTCGGCGACTATCCCTGCACGGCGGCGCTGAAGAAGGGCGCGATCCGCTCGGACCGCGTGCGCCTCGATTTCGCAGACGTGCGGCCGCCGAGCGCGGGCTTCAAGCGCGTGGTGCGCGACCTCGAGTTCGACGTCGCCGAGCTCGCCATCACCACCTTCCTCATGGCGAAGGCGTACGGCAAGCCGCTGCGCCTGCTGCCCGCGGTGGTGGTGGGGCGCCTGCAGCATTCCTTCCTCGTACGCAACGCCGAGCGCGGCCCGCTCGCGCCGCGCGACCTCCCGGGCAAGCGCGTGGGTGTGCGCTCGTATTCGGTGACCACGGGCATGTGGCTGCGCGGCATCCTCGCCGAGGATCACGGCGTCGATCCCGATGGCATCACCTGGGTCACCTTCGAGGAAGCGCACGTCGCCGAATTCCGCGATCCGCAGAACGTCGTGCGTGCGCCGGCGGGCAAGGACGTCGTCGGCATGCTGCTCGCGGGCGAGATCGACGCCGCGGTGGTGGGCGACGGCAAGCCCGCCGACCCGCGCATCGTCCCGGTCATCCCGGACGCCGACGCGGCGGCGCGCGACTGGCAGCGGCGCAAAGGCGCGATCCAGATCAACCACATGGTGGTGGTGAAGGACACCGTGAACAAGGCCGACGCCGACGAGGTGTCGCGCCTGCTCGCCCAGAGCATCTCGGCGGCGGGCAATCCCGAGATGAACCCGTACGGCGTCGGCGCGAACCGGCGCAACCTCGAGGTCGCCATCGACTACGTCTACCGTCAGCGCCTCATCCCGCGGCGCTTCGCGGCGGAGGAGCTCTACGCATGATCATCGACTGCCACGGCCACTACACCACTGCGCCCGCCGCGCTGTGGGAGTGGCGCAAGCGCCAGGTCGCGGGCCAGGACCCGGGGCCGCTGCGGATGTCGGACGACGAGATCCGCGACAGCCTGGAGAAGAACCAGCTGCGCATCCAGCGCGAGCGCGGCACCGACCTGACGTTTTTCTCGCCGCGCGCCGGCTCCATGGAGCACCACGTCGGCGACGCAAGCGTGAGCGAGGCCTGGTCGCGGCAGTGCAACGACCTGATCCACCGCGTCTGCAGCCTGTATCCGTCCAATTTCGCGCCGGTGTGCCAGCTTCCCCAATCCCCCGGCGTGCCGCCGGAGAACTGCATCCCGGAGCTCGAGCGCTGCGTGCGCGAGCTCGGCTTCATCGGCTGCAACCTCAACCCCGACCCGTCCGGCGGCTGGTGGAAAGCGCCGCCCCTCGGCGACCGCTTCTGGTACCCGCTCTACGAGAAGCTCGTGGAGCTCGAGGTGCCCGCGATGGTGCACGTCAGCTCCTCGTGCAACCCGGCCTTTCACTTCACGGGCGCGCACTACCTGAACGCCGACACCACCGCGTTCATGCAGTTCATCACCTCGTCGGACCTCTTCAAGGACTTCCCGACGCTCAAGTTCGTCATCCCGCACGGCGGCGGCGCGGTGCCCTACCACTGGGGCCGCTACCGGGGCCTCGCGCAGGACATGGGCAAGCCTCCGCTCAAGGAGCTGCTGCTGCAGAACGTCTTCTTCGACACCTGCGTCTACCACCTGCCCGGCATCGAGCTGCTGCTCAAGGTGATCCCGGCGGAGAACATCCTCTTTGCCTCCGAGATCGTGGGCGCCGTGCGCGGCGTGGATCCGGACACCGGTCAGTACTACGACGACACGCGCCGCTACATCGACGCGGTGGAGGCCCTGAGCGCGGCCGACCGCGAGAAGATCTATTCTGGAAACGTCAGCCGCGTCTATCCGCGCTTTGCACGGAGAGCGCGGCCGGATTGACGACGTTGATCGGCTTGCCGGCGGCGTAGGCGAGGATCTGGTCGAAGATGTCGGCGAACTGCAGCTCGTACTCCTCGCGCGTCACGTAGCCGATGTGCGGGGTGGCGACGACGTTCGGCAGCGCAAGCAGCGGGTCGTCGGGATCCTTGAGCGGCTCCACCTCGAAGACGTCCACCGCCGCGCGCCCCGGGCGGCCGGCCTTCAGCGCCGCGACGAGGGCGCCCGGCACGACGAGCCCCGCGCGGCTCGTGTTGACGAGGAGCGCATCCGGCTTCATGCGCGCAAGGTCCGCCGCGGTGACGATGCCGCGCGTGGCCTCGACCAGGCGCATCTGCAGCGTGATGACGTCGCAGGTCGCGAAGAACGCGTCCTTCCCCGTCGCCGCCTCGAAGCCGTCGGCGCGCGCCTTGGCGAGCGATTCCGGCCGCGCCCAGACCAGCACCTTCATGCCGAACGCCTTGCCATAGCCCGCCACCGCCGCACCGATGCGG
The DNA here is from genome assembly GCA_035718125.1 of Burkholderiales bacterium. Taxonomy (GTDB): domain Bacteria; phylum Pseudomonadota; class Gammaproteobacteria; order Burkholderiales; family SG8-39; genus JAABQT01. Next base: position 3,416 of record DASTHP010000009.1, read on the forward strand.
CCGTAGCCGTAGATGCCGAGCGTCCTGCCGCGCAGGCTGCTGCCCACGCCCATCTGCCAGCGGCCGGCCTTCAACGAGGCCATCTGCTGCGGGATCTGGCGCTCGGCGGCGAGGATCAGGCCCCAGGTCAACTCGGCGGCAGCGTACGAGGGCGTGTCGGCGTGCTGCGCCGAGCTGATGACGATGCCCTTCTGCGTGCAGGCGTCCACGTCGATGTGCGGATAGACGCTGCGCTGGCTGATGAGGCGCAGCTTCGGCAGCCGCTCGAGGAGCGGCGCGCGGATCTGGGTGCGCTCGCGGATCAGCACCAGCGCCTCGCTGTCGGCGAGCCGCGCGGCCAGCCGCTCGGTGTCCTGCTCGTGATCGGTCCACACCTTGACCTCGTGCCCCGCGAGCTTGGCGAAGCACGCGAGCGTGCGCACGGTGTCGAAGTAGTCATCGAGGACCGCGATTTTCATAGTCCGAGGAAGCGCCGCGCGTTGTCCACGAGGAGCTTCTGGCGCGCGCCGGCCTCCAGGCCCTCCATGTCGCGAATCAGGCTGCCCACGCGCTGCTCACCCAGGGGAAACGGGTAGTCCGAGCCGAGCATCACGCGCTCCTCGCCCATGACGTCGATGAGCAGGCGCAGCGCGCGCGCATCGAACACTGCGCTGTCCACGTAGAAGCGTTCCGTGTAGGCGCTCGGCGGCAGCGCGGACGTGCCGCGCGCCACGTCGCGGTTGCGCCAGGCATTCTCCAGGCGCCCGAGCAGGAAGGCGAAGCTGCCGCCGCCGTGCGCGAAGCACAGGCGCAGGCTCTTCGGCAGCCGGTCGAAGCCGCCGCCGAGGATCAGCGAGACGATCGAGAGTTGCGTCTCGGCGGGCATGGACACCGTCCAGCCCATCATCCAGCGCGCGGTGCGCGCGCCGCCCATCATGTCCCAGGGATGCACCAGCACCGCCGCACCTTGCGCCGCGCAGTGCTGCAGGAAGGCGACGATGCCCTCGTCGTCGAGGTCGCGATCGCCCACGTGGTTGCCGATCTGCACGCCGAGGTGCCCGGCCTTCATCGCGCGCGTGAGCTCCTTGCAGGCCGCGTCGGTGTCCTGCAACGGCACCTGGCAGAGCGTCTTCAGCCGCCCCTTGCCGTGCGCGGCGAGCTCGAGCCCCGCGTCGTTGAACAATTGCGCGCAGTAGAGTGCCTGCGCTGCGGGCCGCGCGTAGGCGAAGAGCACCGGCGTCGCGCACATCACCTGCAGGTCGATGCCGTCGCGGTCCATTTCCTCGAGGCGCCGGCCCGCGTCCCAGCAGGCGGCATAGACCGGGCGAAACTCGCGCTCGCCCATCATCACCATCGCCTTGCCGTCGCCGAGGTGCTTCATCCAGGGCCACTCGCCGCCGAAGCGCCGGCCGAGGTCCTCCCACTCGCGCGGGAAGAAATGCGAGTGCATGTCGATGGCGCGCTGGCTCACGCCTTGCCCGGATGGATGTGCCCGCACTGCGGGCAGGTGCGCGCCTTCGTGTCGCCGTAGAAGGCGTTGAACAAGGGCGGCAGGTCCGTGACGATGTCCCGCACGCTCACTTCCACGCGGTGCACGAGCGCCGCGCACTTCGGGCAGTACCACTCGAACCCGTCCTTGACCTCGGCCGGCCGGATCTTCTCCACCACCAGGCCGACGGAGCCCGCCTCCGGGCGTTGCGGCGAATGGCGCACGTGGCCGGGTAGCAGGAGGATCTCGCCCTCGCGGATCGGCACGTCGCGCGGCTTGCCGTCCTCGATCACCTTGAGCACCATGTTGCCGCGCAGCTGGTAGAAGAACTCCTCGTAGGGGTCGTCGTGGTAGTCGGTGCGCGCGTTCGGCCCGCCCACCACCATCACGATGAGGTCGCCCGCCTCCTTGAACACCTGCTGGTTGCCCACCGGGGGCTTGAGCAGGTGCGCGTGCCCGTCGATCCAGCGGGCGAAATCGAAAGCGGCGAGCGGCATGCGGCCGATTCTAGTTCACTGCGCCGCGACGAGGCTGGCGAGGAACTCGGGGTCCGCGCGCAGGCGCTCGGCGGCGCCGTCGTAGACGATGCGCCCCCGGTCCAGCACCACCGTGCGCTCGGCGAAATCGAGCGCCACGCGGCTGTTCTGCTCGACCAGCACGATGGCAAGCCCGCCGGCCGCGCGCAGCTTCGCCAGCACGCGCGCCAGCGCCTGCACGATCACGGGCGCGAGGCCCTCGGTCGGCTCGTCCATCAGCAGCACCGAGGGGTTGGTGAGCAGCGCGCGCGCGATCGCCAGCATCTGCTGCTCGCCGCCGGAGAGCTGCGTGCCGGCGTGCCCGAGGCGCTCCTGCAGGTTGGGGAACAGCTCGAACACGCGCGCCGCGGTCCAGTGCCCGAGGCGCGCGCCGATCTCCAGGTTCTCGCGCACCGTGAGCGAGGGGAAGATCTCGCGCTCCTGCGGCACGTAGGCGAGGCCCGCGCGCGCGCGCCGGAACGGCGCCGCGCGCTCGATGCGCCGGCCGGCGAGCGCGATGGTGCCGCCGTGCAGCGTCGTGTGCCCCATCACGGTGGCGAGCAGCGTCGACTTGCCCACCCCGTTCCTGCCGATGATGGCGAGGCTCTCGTCGGCCGCCAGCGCGAGGTCGACGTCCTCCAGCACGTGCGTCTCGCCGTAGCCGGCGCGCACGCCGGCCAGGCGCAGGGCCTCAGGCATCGAGCGCGCTCCCCAAGTAGACCGCGCGCACCTCGCGGTTGGCGGCGATCTCGGCGGGCGCGCCCTGCGCGAACACCGCCCCGCTCACCATCACCGTGATGCGCTGCGCGAAGCGGAACACCAGGTCCATGTCGTGCTCGATGATCAGCACCGCGATCTCGCGCGGCAGCGCGGCGATGGCCTCCAGCAGGATGTGGCTCTCGGCGCTCGGGATGCCGGCCGCGGGCTCGTCGAGCAGCAGCACGCGCGGCTTGAGCCCGAGCGCGATCGCGATCTCCACCAGCCGCTGGCGCCCGTAGGGCAGCTCGGCGACGCGCCGGCCGGCGTCGGCGGTGAGCCGCAGCGTCTCGATCAGGCGCGAGGCTTCGCCGGTCACGTCCGTGCGCAGTCCGGCCGGCCGCAGCATTGCACCGCCCGCCTGCATGCGCTCGGCCACCGCGATGCACACGTTCTCCAGCACCGTCAGGCCGCGGAACAGCTGGTTGATCTGGAAAGTGCGCGCGATGCCGCGCTTGACGCGCTTGGCCTGCGCCAGGCGCGTCACTTCCTCGCCATCGAGCAGCACGCGACCGCTGGAGGGCGCGAGCACGCCGGTCAGCAGGTTGACGAAGGTGGTCTTGCCCGCGCCGTTGGGCCCGATGAGGGCGTGGCGCGCGCCGGCTTCGAGGCGAAAGTCGATGTCGCGCGCCACTTCCAGCGCGCCGAAGCTCTTGCACAGCCGCTGCGTTTCGAGCAGCACGCGCCCGGCGCCCGCCGCTGGAGCGCTCATCGAGCGCTCCAGCGCCGGCGCAGGTCCTCGGCGAGGCCGAGGAGGCCGTTGCGCGCATACAGCGCGACCAGCATCAGCGCGAGGCCGAGGCCGAGCTGCCACGCCGTGGGATAGGCCTTGGACAGCGTGTGCTCGAGCACCATGTAGACGATGGCGCCGACGAAGGCGCCGTACAGGCGACCGTGGCCGCCGAGGATCAGGATGATGAGCACGCCCGCCGCGCGCTCCAGCCCGAGCACGGCCAGATTGACGTAGCCGGTGGCGTGCACGAACACGGCGCCCGCGACGCCGGCGAGCGCTGCGGAGATCGCGTAGGCGAGCACCTGGCGCGCGCGCACCGGCGCGCCCACGGCGTGCATGCGCAGGAGGTTCTCGCGGATGCCGGTGAGGCTGCGGCCGAAGGGCGAATACACCAGCAGCCGCACCAGGATGAAGCAGGCGAACAGCACCGCGAGCGCGTAGAGGTACTGCGAGCGGAAGTAGAGCACGTCGAATTCGAACAGCCCCAGGATCGGCTTGAAGGCGAGGCCCGGCATGCCGTCGAAACCGCCCGTCAGCCCCGAGAACATGTTCGCCGCCTGCTCGAGCAGCGCCATGGTGCACAGCGTGAGCATGAGCAGCGTGAGGCCGTGCGTGCGCAGCAGCACCCAGCCGCTCGCGAGCCCCACCGCGCCCGCGACCAGCGCCGCGGCGAGGAGCCCCGTGAGCGGCTCGCTCCAGCCCCAGTGCGCGGCGAGCATGCCCACGGTGTAGGCGCCCGCGCCGAAGAACGCGGCGTGGCCGAGCGTGACGATGCCGGCGTAGCCGAGCACGAGGTCGAGCGACAGCGCGAACAGGATCGTCACCAGCACCTGCGTGCCGAACGCCAGGTAGCCGGGAAACAGGAAATACGCGGCGAGCCCCGCCACCCAGGGCAGCGCCTCCCACCAGCGCAGCCGGTGGCGCGCCGCGAGCTCCTGCACCGCAGTCTGCACCGGCCGGCTCATGCGCCCGCCTTGCCGAAGATGCCTTGCGGCCGCGCCAGCAGGAAGACGAGCGTCAGGGCGTAGATGAACATGGTGCCGCCCTTGGGAAAGTAGATCTTCAGCGTGAAGTCGAGCACGCCGATGAGCAGCGCCGCGAAGAACACGCCGGTGACGCGCCCGAGGCCACCGACCGCCACGGCGATCAGGAAGTACGTGAGGTAGCGCAGGGGGTACTGCGGGTCGAGCCCGAGGATTTCCGCGCCCAGCCCGCCGCCCACCGCGGCGAGGCCGCTGCCGAGCGCGAAGGTGAGCGTGAACAGCAGCCCCACGTCCACGCCCACCGACTCGGCCATGCGCCGGTTGTCCACCGCCGCGCGGATCTTCGCGCCGATGCGCGTGCGCTCGAAGCCGAGCCACAGCGCGAGCATCAGCAGCGTCCCCGCGGCGATCAGCGCCAGGCTGTAGGTGCGGTACTTGATGAAGCCCAGGTCGGTCTGGCCGTCGAGCCAGGCCGGCAGCACCACGCGCTGCGACTCGGGGCCGACGGCGAGCGTGACCAGCGCGATCAGCACGAACACCAGGCCGATGGTGAACAGCACCTGGTCGAGCTCGGTGGCGCGGTACAGGCGCGCGTACAGCGTGCGCTCGAGCACGACGGCGAGCGCGGCGACGGCAGCGAAACCGAGCAGCAGCGCCGCGCCGAAGGCGAGCCCCCAGTGCCGCATGCTGTAGACGATCACGTAGCCGCCGAGCATGGCGAAGGCGCCGTGCGCGAGGTTGACGAAGCCCATCAGGCCCATCGTCACCGACAGGCCCACCGACACGATGAACAGCACCATGCCGGCGGCCAGGCCGCCCAGCAGAATGCTGACGAGGTCCATCGACCGGAAAAGCCGCCTACAAAAACAGCCGCCGCCCGGCGGGGCGGGCGGCGGCGGGGACGCGGCGGCGGAGGGCGCTCGGCGCTACTGAGCGCACTTCCCTTCCTTGAGCTCCTTGCACATGTCCTTCACCGCGGGGATCACGCCGATGTTCTTCTGCACCAGGCGCCCGCCGACCTTCACCAGCTCGCTCAGGTACTCGTTCATGACGATGTCGCGCGTCTGCGGATCGATCATGATCGGGCCGCGCGGGCTGTCGGCGTACTTCCAGCCCTTGAGCGCCGCCATCGCCTTGTCCGCGTCGATGCGCCCGTTCAGGGTGCGCACCACGTGCGCGATCGCCGCCATGCCGTCGTAGCCCTGCACGCCCATGAAGTCGGGCACCGCGTTGGCGCCGTACTCCTGCTTCCACGCCGCCACCAGGCGCTTGTTGGCGGGATTGTCCAGGTCGGCGTTGTAATGGTGCGCCGTGATCAGGCCGACGGCGCTGTCGCCCATCGCCTGCAGCTTGATGTCCTGCGTGATGTCGCCAGGCCCCACCAGCTTGATGCCCGCCTCGCGCATGCCGAGGGCGGTGTAGGTCTTCATCACGCCCACCGCGTGGTCGCCCGCAGGCACGAACACGAAGAACACGTCAGGCTTCTTGTCCTTGGCGCGCTGGAAGAACGGCGTGAAGTCCGGCACCTGTCCGGGGCCGCCCATGGGGATCGCGTCCACCACCTTGCCGCCCGCGCCCTCGAAGCCGCGCTTGAAGGCATCCAGGCTGTCCTTGCCCGGCGGATAGTCGGTGTAGCCGACGACCGCGGTCTTCGCGCGCAGCGACTTGGCGGCGGCTTCGCCCATGGCGTGGCCCGCGTGCCACATGGAGAAGGAGACGCGCGAGATCATCGGCGAGAGGTTGGTGATCCACGCCGTGCCCGCGTTCATGATGACCATCGGCTTCTTCGCCGCGGTGACCAGCGGCGCCGAGGCGATGGCATCGGGCGAATAGATGAAGCCGGTCAGGATGTCGACGTTGTCCTGCGCGATCAGCTCCTGCACCGCCGTCTTCGCTTCCGCGCCGCTCGGGTTCTTCGAGTCGCGCTTGACGATCTGCACCTGGTAGGGACCGAAGGCGCCGGGGTTGAGCTTCATGAACATCTGGATGCCGCGGTCGACCTGCTGGCCGAACTCCGCGCCCACCCCCGTGAAGGGCAGCACCACGCCCACCTTGACGGTCTGCGCCAGCGCGCCGGCCGCGGTGAAGCAGCCGGCCGCCAGCGCCAGCGTCAGCAGTTTCTTGGTCTTCATTGTCGTGCCTCCTCCTGGAGTTGCGGTTGTCTAGTAGCGGCGCGCGCCGCCGTAACCCTCGTCGAACAGCGCGAACGGCGGCGTGCGGCCCACCAGGCTCTCGATCAGCGTCAGCTCGAGGTCGGTATGGTTGATGAACGGCGCCGGCTGGATGCGCTTCGCGGCGCCGGCCTTGAGCACGTAGCGCGGCGCGTCGTGGTGCCTGGAGACGATGCGCTCGGTGACGTTGGGGTCGTCCGCCGCCGCGATCTCGATCTCGCCGTAGCAGTTGCACACGTAGGACAGGTCCGCGCGCGCTTCCACGTACAGGCCCGTGCCGCGGATGCCGATGGTCGAGGTGGGCGTGATCACGCGCTTGGGCGTTCCCCGGCCGAAAACCGAGAGCAGCGCGCCGGTCGCGAGGCGCGCGAGGCCGACCACGGCGCCCGTGCCGCCCATCTCGACGCGGCTCCGCTCGCGCAGGATGAAAGCGTCGGCGCCGACCACGAAGATCAGCTGCGCGCCCGCGCCGGTCTCGATGCGGTCGCCCGGCGCGATGCGCGTGGTGCCGCTCACCGCCTGGCCGTTGACGGTCACGGGGCCGGTCACTTCATAGATCGACTGCCCGGCAGGCAGCCGCTGCGGACGCTTGCCGAAGAACTGCGCCGCGGCGTTGGAGATGCCGCCTGTGGCCAGCAGCCCGGCGGCGAGCGCCTTCAGCAGGAAGGCACGCCGGGGGTCATCGGCATCGTGTTGCGGCTTCGCCATGGGCGCATCCCTTTCGCTTGACCGGAGGGCCACGTATTATCACGCTGACCGCTCCACGGAGGGAAGCCGCATGCTGCGCCACACCGCGTTCGCCGCCACCCTGCTGCTGGCCGCGCCGCTCGCCCTCGCCGAGTCGCCGCGCTTCGGCCTGGACGTGGAGGCCCTCCACGACAGCAACGCGAGCCGCGGCCTGTATGACGCGGACCGCAAGGCCGACAGCATCCTGTCCGTCGAGGGCTCGCTCGTCGGCAGCACGCCCGTCGGCTCGCGCGGCGGCTTCGTCTACCGCGCGGCGGCGCGTTACGACTACTTCAGCACCTTCAACGACCTGAGCAACATCGGGCTCACGGGCCGCGTCGCCTACCGCGTGCAGCCGGGCACCGAGTTCAGCTCACCTTTCTTCGAGATCGCCGGCAACGCGGTATGGCTTTCGCACAGCGACAGCGAGCTGCGCGACGGCACGATCCTCTCGCTCGAAGCGAGCATCGGCAGCCATCTCACCGACCGCGTGCGCCTGGCCGGCGGCCTCGCCATCGACCAGCGCGACGGCGGCGACCCGGGGCGCCCCGGCGAGTTCGCGATCTACGACATGGACTTCGCGCGCGTCTGGGCGACGCTGGATTACCGGTTCGGCGTGAGGAACACCGCCTACGCGCGCATCCTGCACGTCACGGGCGACCATGTCTTCAATTCGGTGACCGTGAGCGGGATCAGCTCGGACCCCACTGCCTGGGCCACCGACCCCGCGCTCGCCAAGGAGCTGGGCGGCACGGTCAATTCCTACCGGGTGGACGCCGCGACGTTCGTCTACGACCTCGGCGTCAACATCCCGCTCGCCGGCAATCGCGCGCTCGATTTCTTCGTCTCGAGCTACAGCTCCAAGCTCAATGAAGGGCCCTACGCGGGCAGCAAGTACAGCGGCTACCAGCTGCGCGCGAGCTACCTGTATCGCTTCCAGTAGCAAGCTCGGAACAGGGGAACCGAGGTTCCCCCGTTACCCCCTCCTTGGGGGGCGCGGCGGGACGAGTGGCGCCGATGTCCCCCCTGCTCTCTCAGGTTCCCGAGATGTAGCGCTGGAAGAACAGCGTCACGCCGAAGCCGGCGAGCGCGAGCACGGCGAGCGCCGCGGACCCGCTTCCCGCGATCAGCAGCGCATCCAGCAGCGAGATGCCGGCGATCAGGCTCACCACGGCGCGCGGGATATCGCCCTTCGCGCGGCGGCGCAGGAACCAGAGCGCCACCAGCATCCAGCCGGTGAACAGCAGCCAGAACAGGCCCACGACGGGCTGTGCGAGCGCGAGCCAGGCGCCCCAGGCGACCGGCGCCGCGAGAAACGCGAGCGGCCAGAGGTTCTCCACCTTGCCGAGGTTCTCCTGCTTGGCGATGTAGGTGAGGCCGATCAGGTAGCACCACATCAGTGCGGCGCCCATCCAGAGCGCGTCGGGCAGCGCAAGCGTGATGCAAAGACCCGCCGCCACGTACACCAGCACACGGCACAGACCCATCACTACCGGGCTGAAGACGTTGCCCTTGTGGTGCCAGTTGTAATGCGTGATCGTCGCCGCCAGCAGCACGCCGGCAATCGCGGGAAGCGCGCCGGTGCGCGCGCCCATGCCAAGGCCCACCACGGCCAGCAGCGCAATCCCCGCCGCCAGCATGCCGAAGCCCCAACCGTACACCTCGCCACGGCTCACCTCGCCCGAAGGAATCGGCCGCTCGGGGCGCTGCGCGGCGTCGTAGACCGCGTCGAAGGCGTCGTTCAGGAACATGCCGCCGGTGTAGAACAGCGAGAACGCGACCAGCATCACGGCGAACTCCGCGCCGAAACCGGCGGCGCCGGCCAGCACCGCGCCGGCGAGCGTGTTGGTCCACACCGTCGGCAGGTTGGAGACGCGGCCGAGCCTGAGCGCGCTGCGCAGCTTCACTGG
>DASTHP010000010.1:0-12893 GCA_035718125.1 Burkholderiales bacterium
GCTCGGCCATATCCGCTGCGGCGGCGTGCCCATGGCGATCGGCGTGCAGACCGACATGGCGACGCCGGCGCTCGCGCGCCACGGGTCGGATGAACTGCGCAAGGAGTTCCTCGCCCCCTCGATCGCCGGCGACTATGTCGCCTGCATCGGCGTCTCCGAGCCGGGCGCCGGATCGGACGTCGCCTCGATCAAGACCACCGCCCGCAAGGACGGCGGCGACTACGTCATCAACGGCGCGAAGATGTGGATCACCAACAGCCTGCAGGCCGACTGGATGTGCCTGCTCGCCAACACCTCGGTGGGCGCGGCGCACAAGAACAAGACGCTGATCTGCGTGCCGATGAAGACCAAGGGCGTGGTCAAGGCGAAGAAGATCCGCAAGATCGGCATGATGTCCTCGGACACCGGCCTGATCCACTTCGACGATGTGCGCGTGCCGCAGCGCTACCGCATCGGCGAGGAGGGCTTCGGCTTCACCTACCAGATGCAGCAGTTCCAGGAGGAGCGCCTGTGGGCCGCGGCGAGCAGCGTGCAGGGCCTGGATCGCACCATCAACGACACCATCGAGTACGTGCGCGGGCGCAAGATGTTCGGCCAGACGGTGCTCGACTTCCAGTACGTGCACTACCGCCTGGCAGAGCTGAAAACCGAGGTCGAGGCCCTGCGCGCCCTCACCTACCGCGCCTGCGAGAAATACATCGCGGGCGAGGACGTCACGGAGCTCGCCTCGATGGCCAAGCTCAAGTCCGGGCGCCTGCGTCGCGAAGTGTCGGATGCCTGCCTGCAGTACTGGGGCGGCATGGGCTTCACCTGGGACAACCCGGTGTCGCGCGCCTACCGCGACGGTCGCCTGGGCTCGATCGGCGGCGGCGCCGACGAGGTGATGCTCGGCATCATCTGCAAATACATGGGCATCCTGCCGTCGAAGCACATCAAGAAGAACTAGGTGTTCAAGAGCCTGCTCATTGCCAACCGCGGCGAGATCGCCGTGCGCGTCGCGCGCACCGCGCGGCGCATGGGCATCGCCACCGTGGCCGTCTACTCGGATGCTGATCGCGACGCGCCGCACGTGCGCGCCGCCGACCGCGCCGTGCACATCGGCCCCGCCTCGCCGCGCGAGTCCTACCTCGACATCGCGGCCATCCTCGCGGCGGACGCGGACGCGGTGCACCCGGGTTACGGCTTTCTCTCCGAGAATCCCGCCTTCGCCGAGGCGGTCATCGCCTCGGGACGCGCTTGGGTCGGCCCGCCGCCGGCAGCGATGCGCGCGCTCGGCGACAAGGCGAACGCCAAGAAGCTCGCCGCTGCGGCGGGCGTGCCGGTGCTGCCCACCTACGAGCGCGAGCCCGAGTTTCCGCTCGTCATCAAGGCGGTCGCGGGCGGCGGCGGGCGCGGCATGCGCCTCGTGCGCTCGGCGGCGGAGCTCGACGAGGCGCTTGTGTCGGCCAAGTCGGAGGCCGCCCACGCCTTCGGCGACGACCGCGTGATCCTGGAGCGCGCGATCCTTGCGCCGCGCCACGTGGAAGTACAGGTCTTCGCGGACACGCAGGGCCATTGCGTCCACCTCGGGGAGCGCGACTGCTCGGTGCAGCGCCGGCACCAGAAGCTGATCGAAGAATCACCTTCGCCCGCCGCGGACGCAAAGCTGCGCGAGAAGCTCGGCGAGGCGGCGGTGGCGGTCGCGCGCGCCGCGGGCTACGTAGGCGCGGGGACGGTCGAGTTCCTCCTGGACGAGACCGGTGACTTCTGGTTCATCGAGGCGAACGCGCGCCTGCAGGTCGAGCACCCCGTGACGGAGATGGTGACGGGCCTCGACCTCGTGGAATGGCAGTTGCGCGTGGCGGCGGGCGAGCCGCTACCGCTCGCGCAGAAGGACATCCGCTTTGCGGGGCATGCCATCGAAGCGCGCCTGTGCACCGAGGATCCGGCGCGGAGCTTCCTGCCGCAGTCGGGCCGGCTCGCCCGCTGGCAACCTGCCACCGGCGTGCGGGTGGACCACGCGCTGGAGAGCGGCATGGAGATCCCGTCTCACTACGACTCTCTCGCCGCCAAGATCATCGCCCACGCGCCCACGCGCAAGCAGGCTCGCGAGAAGCTCGCCGCCGCCCTCGATGCGACCGTGGCGCTGGGCGTGCCCACCAACAAGGCGTTCCTCGCCGCAGTGCTGCGCGATCCGGTCTTTGCCGGTCCCGGCGCGACGACTGGCCTTCTCGCCGAACGATTCGCGCAATGGCGGCCGCCGGCCCTGGACGAGGCGCTGGCGCGAGCGCTTTACGTCAAGGCCTGCGCCGAGGCCGCCCGCGCAGAGGTTCCGCGCGCCGACGGCGCGCACCGTGGTGCGACTCGCGCGCCATCCCCGGGATATGGCGAGTGGGCGGGCTGGAGCAACATGGCGCGCGCGCAGCCGCCAGAGGCACCGTACGCGCTCGAGGGCGCCGTGCTGCACTTCCAGATCGACGGCCACGCCCACGCCTGGCGCGACACGACAATGGATCCCCCCGAGCGCGCTGTTGCAGGGCTCGCCGACGGGCGCCTTGCCGCCCCGATGAACGGACGCGTGGTGGCCGTGCATGCGAAAGCGGGCGAGCGTGTCGAAGGCGGCCGCGCGCTGGTGGTGCTGGAAGCCATGAAGATGGAGCACACGCTCGCCGCGCCGGCTGCGGTGCGCGTGAAGGCGGTGCATGTCGCCAAGGGCGCGCAGGTCGCCCCCGGCAAGCTCCTCATGGAGTTCGAGCCGGCATGACGGCAGTAGACATGCCCGCACACTTGAGACCGCGCGGCACTCCGGCGCGCGAATTCGCATGAAAGCTCACCCCGCGCTCACTGAGCAGCACGAAGCCTTCCGCGACGCGATGCGCCGCTTCGTGCAGCGCGAGATCGCGCCACACGCCGCCGCCTGGGACGAGGCGGGTGAGTTCCCCCGCGAGCTCTATCGCAAGGCGGCGGCCGCCGGGCTGCTCGGCGTCGGGTTTCCCGAGGAGTACGGCGGCACGCCGGCCGATCTCCTGATGCACGTCGTGCTCTCGGAGGAAATCGCACTTTGCGGCTCGGGTGGCGTGCACGCGAGCCTGTTCTCGCACCAGATCGGCTCGCCGCCCATCGCCTCGGCGGGAAGCGAGGACCTCAAGCGCCGCGTGCTGCCCGGGGTGCTCGCGGGCGAGAAGATCAGCGCGCTTGCCATCACCGAGCCCTCGGGAGGCTCGGATGTGGCCAGCCTGAGGACCACCGCGCGGCGCGAAGGCACTGAGTACGTGGTGAACGGCGAGAAGACCTTCATTACCTCGGGCATGCGCGCCGATTACACCACCGTCGCCGTGCGCACCGGCGGCCCGGGCGCGGGCGGCGTGTCGCTGCTGCTCGTCGAGCGCGAGCGCGCGGGCTTTGCGCGCGCGCCGCTCAAGAAGATGGGCTGGTGGTGCTCGGACACCGCGAGCCTGCATTTCGACAACGTGCGCGTGCCCGTCGCCAACCTGATCGGCGAGGAGAACGCGGGCTTTCGCATCGTCATGCGCAACTTCAACGCCGAGCGCCTTGGCATGGCGGCGGCCGCGGTCGGCTTCGCGCAGGTGTGCCTCGAGGACGCACTCGCCTGGGCGAAGGAACGCAAGACCTTCGGCAAGCGCCTGGTCGAGCACCAGGTGCTGCGCCACAAGCTGGTGGACATGCAGATGCGCATCCATGCCGCGCGCGCCATGGTCTACGACACGGCCTGGCAGCTGACGCTCGCGCCGCGCGACCCGGAGGCCATCGCGCAGCTGGCCATGGCGAAGAACTTCGCCACCCGCGCCATGCAGTTCTGCGCCGACGAGGCGGTGCAGATCCTCGGCGGCGCCGGCTACGTGCGCGGCACGCGCGCCGAGCGCGTTTACCGCGAGGTGAAGATCATGACCATCGGCGGCGGCGCCGAGGAGATCATGAAGGAGCTCGCCGCGAAGCAGTTGGGCTGGAACTGACGCGGCGGCGCACGGCGCCGCAACCGAGGACGCACATGAAGAGCAAGGCCGACTACCAGAAGCTGGTGGCGAAGATCATCGCCGAGAACGTTCCCTTCAACCGGGTGCTGGGCGTGGAGGTGGAGTCCGTCGACCCGGCCAGGCCGCAATTGCGCTTCGCCATGCGCCAGGAGCTCATCGGCAATGCGCGCCGCGGCATTCTGCACGGCGGCGTGATCTCCGCGGTGCTCGACGTCACCGCCGGGTTCGCCATCATGCTCGCGCTGCACAAGGAGCCGCAGCCGGGCGAGAAGCCCGAGTTCCCCAACATCGGCACCATCGACCTGCGCGTGGACTACCTGCGCCCCGGACGCGGCAAGTACTTTGTTTGCACCGGCCGCGTGGTGCGCCTCGGCAACCGCATTGCGGTTACGCACATGGAGCTCGCCAACAACGAGGGCGAGCTGATCGCCACCGGTGGCGCGGCCTACGTCGTCGGCTAGCTAACCACTGCTCGATTCGCGCGTCTTCGCGGATGCGGCGGGACGTGGCTTGCGGCGTGAATTGCGTGCGTACGCAGCGATAAGACGCGCGGAATAGCGCGCGTCGCGCGCCGCCAAACTGGGTGCCGAACAACTAAATCACGAACGCAAATACGGCGCGCAGTTTGGCACGCCGCGCCGCACGATTTGTATTGCACCTCGCGACTTTTCACACGTGCCGCGATTGCCGCCGCCCTCCCCGCGCGGCCAGAATCACTACGCATTCTGACCACAGCTTCTAGGGGGAGCCATGGCGAAGCGCGGAGATTGGATCAAGTTCATCGTTGGCAGCAAGCATGGCGACGACCTGAAGGGTTCGGCCGGCAAGGACGTCGTCGTAGGCCGCCGGGGGGATGACTCGATTGACGGCGGCGCCGGCAACGACATCCTGTTTGGCGATGACATGTCCGGCGGCACGCTCTGGGGCTGCCGCTTCGGCGGCTGGTGGCATGCCAGGGGCAGCGGCAACGACTTCCTCGACGGCGGCGCCGGCAGCGACCGGGTCCTCGCCGGGCGGGGCAACGACGTGGCCAACTACACCCTGTCGCAGAACCTCGGGTCCCACGACGTCTACGACGGCGGCAAGGGCTTCGATACGCTGCAGCTCACGCTGACCCAGAGCGAGTTCCACAGTGCGTCCGTGCAGCAGGACATCGCCGCCTTCCAGAAATTCCTGGATTACAAGGCGAATCCCTACAGCGACCACGGCAAGACCTTCCACTTCAAGAGCTTCGACCTCGACGCCCGTAATTTCGAGGCGCTGAAGATCAACGTCATCGATGCCGCACCCGCCAATGCCGCGCCCACCGCGCGCGACGATGCGGTGACCACTGGCGAGGACACGCCGCTGGTGATCGCGGCGCCGGGCGTGCTCGCCAATGACACGGACCCGGATCAGCACGACGTCCTGACCGTGACGGGCGCCGACGCGCAGAGCACGCTCGGCGTAGCGGTCGTGGTCGGCGCCGACGGCAGCATTGCCTACGATGCCGGCGGCTTGTTCGAATACCTCGCGGCGGGCGAGAGCATCACGGACAGCTTCGACTACACGATCGCGGATCTCGGCGGCGCGACTGCGTCCGCCACTGCCCACGTCACCGTGACCGGCGTGAATGACGCGCCCGTGGCGGCCGACGACGTCCTGGCGCCGGAGGGCCCCGTCAGCCTCCCCGAAGAGCGCTTGATCACCTTTGAGGCGCAGAGCAATCCTCCTGCCAACGTGGATGGCTATGCGTTTGCGGGCTTCACGGTCTTCGGCTTCGCCGGGGTTGGCGGCACGTCGATGGCCGCCGCCAGCACGGGGAACGACAACGTCGGCAGCGGATTTGATGCCGATGGTGCCGTGCAGCGCGTCGATGGTGGGGATTTCGCCTTGCACTCGCTTTCCATCGCGTCCATGTCCTTCGAGCCCACGGTCACGATCGTCGGATACAACGACGGCACGCCGGTCCAGGGCGCGGAGGTTTCGCGGGTTCTGGAAGGGGGTTACGCGACGATCGATTTCGGCGCGGCCTGGGGGAACGTCGACGAAGTGCGCTTCTATGGCGTAGTGGCCGAATCCGAGGGCGACTACCTCATGATCGACAACCTGCAGGTATCGTCCGGCGGCAGCGGCCCCAGCGGCCACAGCGAAGACGTCCCGCTGGACATCGACGTGCTGGCGAACGATACGGACGTCGATGCGAGCGACGTGTTGCAGGTGTCCAGCTTCAGCGCGATCAGCGCGATGGGGGCGGCGATCAGCCTGAACCCCGATGGCACGCTGCGCTACGACCCGACGGACGCGGACGACATCCAGCTGCTCGCGAACGGCGAGACGGCGACCGATACCTTCGAGTACACGGCCTCCGACGGCAACGGCGGCACCAGCGTCGCCACCGTCAGCATCTCGCTGCTGGGCGTCGACGAGCCCGACGCGTCGCTCGGCGGAGCCCTGAGCGCGCCCGACGTAGACCTGGTGTAGACGCCGGCGCATTCTCGCGCCGGGCGCCCGCGTCGCGCCTACTTCCGCGGCGGCATCACGATCTGCGTCTGTGTCACCAGCGCCACGAGCTTGCCCTCGGCGTTGGTGACGCGCGTTTGCCAGACGTGCGTGGTGCGGCCCTTGTGCACGGGCGTGGTTTCGCCGGTGACGGTGCTGCCCTCGGCCGCGCCGCCAATGAAGTTGGTCTTCGATTCGATCGTCGCCGTGGTGTAGCCCGGCTGCAGGTTGGCGAAGGTGCCGACGGCGCCAAGCGTGTCGGCGAACGCCATGATCGAACCGCCGTGCAGGATCCTGCCGGTGGTGCAGAGCTCGGGACGCACCTTGAGCGTGGCGAGCACCTTGTCCGGCGTCACTTCCACCAGCTGGATGCCCAGCAGCTCGGGCAGAATGCCCTTCAGCCGTTCCTGGATCTGCGCAACGAGATTCATGCGTCTCATGCCTCCCTGGAAGGATCTGCGAAAGCACACTTGAAGGCGGCGGAAGCGAAGGCCATGTACCCTAGCGATCCCGTGATTGCGATTCCGCGCCAGTATCGTACAGCGCTCGCCGTGGCCCTGCTGCTCGCCGGCTGCGCCACGCTCTCGCCGGTGGAACGCGCGCTCGAGCGTCGAGTCGATCCCGAGAGCCTGCGGGTGATCGACAACGTGCTGCGCCACGGGCCCCCGCCCCCGCCCTCCCCGGTGCTCGTGCGCGAGCTGCTCGCGCGGCCCTTTGCCGCACAGGACGCGGAAAACATCTTTGCACGCTCGGTCCCCGCGGCACTTCTGGCCCTCGCCGAGCCCCTGCCCGCCGCGCAGGCGGGCGCCGCAGTCGAGATTCGCGAACTGCTCGAACCCTATCTCAGGGACCTGGCGCAGGCGCAGCAGATCCTCAAGAGCACGCAGGGCGGCGCATCGCTCGATGCCGAAGCGCTCGTGCAAGAGTTGGGCAACGGGCTGCCCTCATCCGCGCGGGTACGCGAGGCTGCGGCCTTCGACGCGGCGCAAATCGCACGCGCGGCCACACACTTCATCGAGGCCAACACCCGCCTGGCGCATGCGCTGCGCCGTGCCGAAGGTCGCATCCGCTTTCCGGAGACCGCGCAGCGATACGAGTCCGCTGCCGGCACGGTCTCCCTCGGCACGCGCGGCAACGACCTCCATGGCGCGGACGCCGCCGTCATCGTGGACCCGTCGGGCAACGACACTTACGAGCGCGCGCCCGCCACCGCCGGCTCGCTCTCGGTGATCGTCGATCTCGGCGGGGATGACCGCTACCGCGGCGCGGACCTGGCGATTCACGGCCTTGCCGCGATCCTCGAATTCTCCGGTGACGACGCCTACGAGTCTTACGGCCCGGCCTGGGGCGCGGCGTTCGCGGGCGCCTCGATTCTGGTCGACTTCGGCGGCGACGACGTCTACCAATCCGGGCAATTCGGCCAGGGCGCCGCGGCGGCCGGGATCGGCGCGCTCATCGATCACGAGGGCAACGACGGCTACCGGCTGACCGCGGGCGGCCAGGGGCTGGGCCTCGCGGGCGGGCTCGGGCTCCTCTGGGATCGCGCGGGCGACGACCGCTACGTGGCCGCGGGCCTGCGCGACGCCTTCGACCGCGGCGGCGGCATCAGCTTTGCGCAGGGCGCGGCGACGGGCGTGCGCACGGCGCTCGGTGGCGGCGCCGGCATCCTGCGCGACGACGCGGGCCACGACGATTACGCGGCGGAGATGTTCGCGCAAGGCGTGGCCTACTACTACGCTCTCGGGCTGCTCTGGGACCGCGGCGGCAACGACCGCTACCGCGCGGCGCGCTACGCGCAGGGCAATGGCGTGCACCAGGCCGTGGGGCTGCTGCGCGACGAGGAGGGCGGCGACCGCTACGAGCTCACCGTCGGCGTCGGCCAGGGCATGGGACTCGATCTGTCCGTCGGCGTCCTCGCCGACATGGCAGGCGACGACCGCTACGTGGCGCCCAGCCTCGCGCAGGGCTCGGCGACCGCCAACGGCGTGGGGCTGATGCTCGATGCAGGCGGCGAGGACGAGTGGCGTCTGGGCGAGCGCGGCGAAGGCTGGGGCCAGGCGAAGTGGTCGCGCGGGCTGCCAAGCGTGGCGCTGATCCTCTTCGACGGCACGCGCGGGACGCTGCTGCGCGGTGGCAAGGAAGACGGACCGGCCCAGCCCGCCATCGTGCACGAGCCCGAGGGGAACGCGTCCTGCCCGGCGGCCCCGCCCGTCGCCCCCGCGACCGGCCTCACGCTCGCCGAGGCGCTGCACCGCCTCGGCCCTGGCCTGGTCGGCGGTAAAGTGGACGGCGCGATCTGGGCGCTGGCGCTCGGAGAGCTGCGCGCGCGCACGGAGACCGCGTTGGCGCAGTTGCCGGTCGACCAGTTCGAAGTGGCTTGGGCACTCGCTGGCGCCCTGCACTGTGCGCTGCGCGATGCGCCCGATGCGCAGGCTGCAGCGATGTGGGATGCATTCGAGCGCGTGCTCGCGGCGCGCCCCGATTCCCCCTACGCCGGGCAGATCGCCAGCGCGCTGCGCGCGCGGCAGGCGCCGCAACCGCAGATGCAGCGCCTCGTCGCGCGCCTCGCCGTGCATCCCTCCTGCAACGTGCGCACGCAGGCCCTCGCACTCGAGAATTCGGTCGCCGCGGCGCAAGCGGCGCTGCGCACCACCTGCTGGCAGCTGCAGGCGCGCGCGCTGCGCATCCTCGCCGAGCAGGGTGTTGCGCCGGCGAACCTCGACGCGGTACCGGTGTTCCTGCGTCAGGCCTTCCAAGCGAGCGGAAAGCGCGCCGAGTCGAGCCGCGCGCCGTAAGCGAGGCGGGGGTCCCGCGTGGGGATCGCCACTTCGCCGCGCCGCACGCAGTAGCGCGCGTCATCGCCCGCCCAGCGCGTCGATCGCGCGCGGCGGCCGAAACCAGGGGCTCAGGCATCGAGCAGGGCTCCACGCTCGGCAAGGAGCTTGCGCAACACCGAACGATGGCATCGCGATTCGTCCTCGCAGTAGCAGCCCACGGAGAAATTGGTGGTCTGCGACAGGAGCGCCAGCAGGTCGAGCAGGCGCGCCTTGCCGGGCGAGGCCATCTCCTTGCGGTACTGCCGCGCGAAGCGGCTCCAGTCCTTTTCGTCCTGCGCGCGCTGCCCCAGCTTCACCAGCGCCTCGCTCGGCGCCAGATCCGGCAGCCACAGGTCGTACCAGTTCTGCCGGGCGAAGTCGGCCTTCGGCACGCCGCGCGGCGGCCGGCGCACGGTGCCCAGGCGCGGGCCTTCGGCGGCAGCGCGGCGGGTGCCGAGGCGCACCACGCGGATCACGTGGAGGACTCCATGGCGTTCCCCGCCGGGCCTAGCGTTGCGACCTCAGGTCGGCGAGCAGCCGCTGGAACGCGGGCGCCTCGCGCAGGAGCCGGCTACCGACCTCGCGCACCCGGTCCACCTGCTCCTTGGGCAGCGTCAGCCTGGTCTTCACCTGCTTGAAATAGGCGCGCTCGGCGGGGTCCTTCAGGTTGTCGAAGGTGACCTGCGTGAGGTACCCGCGCCGCTGCGCGGTGCCGGACGGAGCGGCCGCCTGCCAGGCCGCGAGCGTCTCGCGCACCTGCTCCACCGCGTCGAAAGAGATCCGGTCGACCGGGATCGACCACATCTGGTCCCTCAGCGTGTCGGTGCCCGGCGGCTCGGGCGAGCGGTCCCAGTCCACCTCGGGGAAGCGCAGCGCATTCACGGCGATGACCACCACCTTGCGCGCCCGGCGCAGTGCGGGCAGCACCGTCTCGTCCGGCTCGACTTTCAGAAGCTCGAAAGCCCTGAGCACCTCGGCAAGGCCGAGATTCTCCGAGAGACCGCCGTCGAAGAGGTGCACGTAGGGACGGGCCGGATCCTCGTAGGCTTGCAGCGCGCGGGCGCGCAGCAGCGCGCGACCCGGCGTCTCGGAGCTGCCGATCGCGGCCTCGGCGGCTTTCTGCCAGGCCGGTGCCTTCCTGCCACAGGTGCCGCCGCGGTTCTCCAGCGTGATGGGCGTAAGCAGCGGCGGCAGCGCCGTCGAAGTGGCGACGGCCCGGCCCAACGTCACGCGCGAGAGGTCACCGCAGATCGCGTCGAACTGGTCCTGCGTATAGCTGAACCGGGCGCCGGCGGTGATATCGGTGCCGTTGATGATGACGAAGGGCCCCTTGGCACGCTGCAGATCGCCGAAGGTGGCGTGATCGAACACCGTTTCGTCGTAGATCTCGGCGAACAGGTCCGACCTGCCGAAGGTCCCGGAGGACAACCGGAACCAGTTGGCCGGGCTCAGGATGCGCATCACCAGGTCGCGCTCGAGGTTGCGGTACAGCACGCGCGCCTCGAACTCTTCGAATGTCTTCTCGCCGCGCAGGCCATAATACGTGGCGGGCAGCGTGCCGCCCGACACCGCCGAGATCACGTCCACCTCGTCGAGCAGCCGGCGCTTGGCGCCGTTCACCATCACCTCGGTGCGGCGCAGCTCCTCCAGGACGCCGTAGCCGAGCGCCGCCGCGCGCGTGCCGCCGCCGGAAATGGCGAGCACCACCAGCAGCTCGTCGGACTGGCCGGGGCGGGCCGACTCGGAGACGCGGTAGCCGGGCGCGCCGGCCTGCTCCAGCCGCGGCGTCGCGGGCCAGTGCGCGCAGCCGCCAGCGAACACGCCGAGTGCCGCCGACAGGGCGAGCGCACGCACCGAATCGAAGCTCGCGGAGAGTCTCATCGTCTTCCCTGGTGACCTGCCAAGCCAATGATAGCTTGGCCGTGGTCGTGACTAGCGGACTAAAGCACCCGCGAACCGCGCATCCACGCGAACTTCCGGCCGAAGCGGTAGTTCTCGCCCTCGACGTTGACGATCAGCGTCTCGCCGGGAAATTGCACCTGCTCCTGGATCGCCTGCATCACGGCCGCCGCGCGCTTCTTGACGCCGGGCTGGAACACGACGGAGGCCCTGTAGCCGAGGACGAAGAGCGGGCGGTGTGTCAGGTGGGCGACGCGTTTGCGCACGAAATAGGCCTTGCGCAGGCCGGGAACGGCGCGCAACTGCTCGAGCAGCCGCGCGAGGTCCTCGGCCGCGAGCCCGTGACGCTCGAACTTGTCCTTCAGCGTGACCTGGCTGCGCTCCTTCTCCGCGCCCTGCTCCTCCGCCACGCGCTCGAGCAGGCGCTGGTGCCAGGCCTCGGCCTCCGCCTTGCGCCCGCCGCGCCAGTGGTAATCGCGCAGCAGCTCGCTGCACTTCACGATCGCGTGCTCGTCGCGCTGCATGGTGCGCTCGAGCAGCGGCACGCCCTCGGCGTCGTCGCGTCCGATCAGGCGCGCGCCCAGCGCGAAGCACGCCGAGGCGTCATCCGGCGTGCGCGCGTGCAGCGCGCGGAACTGCGCCAGCGCGCCGTCGGCGTCCGCGCCGACGAGGTCGGTGAGTGTCGCCCGGTCGTAGGCTTCCTGCAGACTCAATTCGGCGCCCGCGGCGTGCTTCGCGTCGAGCTCGGCGAGCGTGCGGCGCCCCTCCTGCATCTTGTTGTACCGCTCTTCCCAGGCCGGCAGGACGTTGTCGCGCCAGCGCTGGTCGAAGGCCTCGGTGATGGCGTGCAGCGCATTGCCGAGCAACCGGTCCGCGGCCTCGCCTGCCGCCGGAAGGGCGAGGCGCGGCTCCTGTCCAATCGCCTCGAGGCGCTGCTTGAGCGCCGGATGCGTATCGTCCACGGTCGTGGGTTGCTGCAGTGCCTGCTGCAGCCAGCCGCGGCTGGAGGCTTCATCGACCTCCTGCGCCACGCGGCCGGCCATGCCCACATAGGGCATGAAGCGCGGCTGCGGCTCCTCGTACGCCTGCTTGTGGATCTCCGGCCAGAAGCGCTCGCTCAGGTAGCTGCCGACGACGTTCACGCTCGTAAGCGCTTCGGCGGCAGCGCGGGGCGAGCACAGGCGCACCGAGGTGGCGTCCGCTTCGTACTCGTTCGCGCGCGCCAGCGGGAAGGAGTAGGCATTGAAGTACGGCGCGTACCAGCGCAGGAAAGGCTTGAAGAGGAAGCCGCCCTTGCTTTCGGCGGCCTCGAGCACGTCCATCAGGCGGCCCCAGCGCAACCGCTGACAGTAGATCCAGTTCGACAGGCGCCCGTGGCCGCGCGCCAGGTGGCCGAACTCGTGCGCCAGCACCGCCTTGAACTGCTCCACCGTGAGCGACTTCATCAGCGGCAGCCCGATCAGCAGATAGTTGCGCGGCCAGCCGAAGATGCCGAGCCGCGGCGCCTGTACGACGCCGGCGTTGAACTCGTCGGTGACCAACACGTGGTGGAACCGCGGCGCGCGCAGCTCGCGGCGCAGCCCTTCGATCATGGCGAAGAGCGCCGGCGACTCGCGCGCGGTGACCTCGGTTCCCTGCGGCGGCTCCATCCGCAGCCACAGCGCCCTGCCGATCAGCCACAGGAAGCCGCCCACCACCAGCGCGAGCTTCACGCCCAGCGCCT
>DASTHP010000011.1:0-9507 GCA_035718125.1 Burkholderiales bacterium
TTGCCGCCGGTGACCAGCGCAACTTTGCCCTTGAGATCGAAGGGATTCATGGGCAAAGTCTAATCGGGTAAGCTAGCCTGCGCCAACCGCCACCACGCACGCGCCGTCATGAACGAACTCCGCATCAACGCGACCCGGCTCTGGGATTCCCTGATGGAATTGGCGCGCATCGGCGCCACCCCGAAGGGCGGCGTGAAGCGCCTGACGCTCACCGACGAGGATCGCGGCGCGCGCGACCTCTTTTGCCGCTGGGCGCGCGAGGCCGGGCTGGCGGTGGAGGTGGACGGCATCGGCAACATCTTCGCGCGCCGCGCCGGCACCGACCCGAGCCTCGCCCCGATCGCCATGGGGAGCCATCTGGACTCGCAGCCCTCCGGCGGCAAGTTCGACGGCGCCTACGGCGTGATGGCGGGGCTGGAAGTGCTGCGCACCCTGAACGACGCGGGCGTGCGCACGCGCGCGCCGCTGGAAGTCGTGTCCTGGACCAACGAGGAAGGCTCGCGCTTCCGGCCCGTGATGATGGGCTCGGGCGTGTTCACCGGGATCTTCAGCCTCGAGCACGTGCGCGCGCAGGAAGATCTCGACGGCAAGACGGTGGGCGCGGAGCTGCAACGCATCGGTTACGCGGGCGACGCGCTCCCGCACAAGCTCGGCGGCTATTTCGAGGCGCATATCGAGCAGGGCCCGGTGCTCGAGAACGAGGGCAAGACGATCGGCGTGGTGCAAGGCGCGCTCGGACAGCGCTGGTACGACGTCACGGTCCGGGGACAGGACGCGCACGCGGGTCCTACGCCGATGGAAGGGCGCCAGGACGCGCTGATCGGCGCCAGCCGCTTCGTGCTGGAAGTGAATCGCATCGCGCGCAGCTTCCCCGACTACGCGCGCGGCACGGTCGGCTTCATGCTGGTGAAGCCCAATTCGCGCAACGTGATTCCCGGCGAGGTGCACACGGCGGTCGACTTCCGCAACGCCAAGCTCTCGACGCTGGATGCGATGTGCGCGGAGCTGTTGCGGGCATGCAAAGCGATCGAGGCCGATTGCCGGGTCACGATCGAATTGCGCGAGACGGTGCACTTCAAGCCCTGCGAGTTCGACGCGGCGCTGGTCGGCCACGTGCGCGCTGCCGCCGCGGCGCTCGGCCACGCGCACCGCGACATCGTCAGCGGCGCCGGGCACGACGCGGTGTCCGTCGCCCGCATCGCACCCGCCGCGATGGTGTTCGTGCCCTGCGCGGGCGGCATCAGCCACAACGAGATCGAGAGCGCGACGCCCGCGGATCTGGCGGCGGGCTGCGATGTACTGCTGCAAGCGGCACTGAAGGCCGCCGGCGTCGCCGGCGCTTCGCGCGCCGCCGCCTAGGAACAGGACTCAGGAGAACCTCCATGAACGACCGCGCCACCCTGCCGACCCTCGAAGACTCCGCCTTCTTCATGCCGTTCAGCATGAACCGCAAGTTCAAGAAGGCACCGCGCCTCATGTCGCGCGCCGAAGGGATCCATTACTACACGCCGGACGGCCGCAAGCTGATCGACGGCACCTCGGGCCTGTGGTGCGTGAACGCCGGCCATTGCCGCGAGAAGATCGTCAAAGCGGTGCAGAAGCAGGTGGCGGAGCTCGACTTCGCGCCGACCTTCCAGATGGGCCATCCGCTCGCCTTCGCGTTCGCCGACAAGCTGGCGAGCATCGCCCCCGGCGACCTCAAGCGCGTGTTCTTCACCAATTCGGGCTCCGAGTCGGTGGACACCGCGCTCAAGCTCGCGCTGGCCTACCACCGCGCGCGCGGCGAAGGCCACCGCATGCGCCTGATCGGGCGCGAGCGCGGCTATCACGGCGTCAACTTCGGCGGCACCGCCGTGGGCGGCGTGGTCGGCAACCGCAAGGTCTTCGGCGCGCTGGTGGCGGGCGTGGACCACATCCGGCACACGCACGACCTGGCGAAGAACGCTTTCTCGCGCGGGCAGCCGAAGCATGGCGCCGAGCTCGCCGACGACCTCGAGCGCCTTTGCGGGCTGCATGATCCCTCCACCATCGCCGCGGTGATCGTAGAGCCGGTCGCGTGCTCGGGCGGCGTGCTGGTGCCGCCGGTCGGGTACCTGGAGCGGCTGCGCGCGATCTGCGACCAGCACGGCATCCTGCTCATCTTCGATGAAGTGATCACCGCGTGGGGGCGCCTCGGCAAGCCGTTCGGCGCGCAGCACTTCAACGTGATGCCCGACCTGATCACCACCGCCAAGGGCATCACCAACGGCACGGTGCCGATGGGCGCGGTGTTCATGCGCGAGCGCATCTACGAGGCGTTCATGACGGGGCCTGAAGGCTCGATCGAGCTGGCGCACGGCTATACCTACTCGTCGCATCCGCTTGCCTGCGCCGCCGGCCTCGCGACCCTGCAGACTTACGAGGAAGAGGGGCTGCTCACGCGCGCGGCCGAGCTCTGGCCGTACTGGGAGGAGCAGGCGCACGCGCTCAAGGGCCTGCCCAACGTCGTCGACATCCGCAACATCGGGCTGATCGCCGCGATCGAGCTCGCGCCGCGCGCCGGCGCGCCCGGCATGCGCGGGTTGGACGCGCACGTGCAGGCTTTCGAGAAGGGTGCCTACATCCGCGTGGCGGGCGACATCATCGCGCTCGCGCCGCCGCTCATCATCCGCAAGGAGGAGATCGACCGTCTGTTCGAGATCGTGCGCGGGGTGCTGAAGACCACCAACTAAACGGCGCCGCAAGGGAGGCAGACCATGTTCGGGTTCGGCAAGAAGAAGGACAAGGCGGAAGCGCCGGCGGATTTCCCCATGGACACGCCGGCCGCGCCGGCAGCGGAAGCGGTGGAATTGGAGCCGGCCGGTTTCTGGCTGCGCGTGGTGGCGTTCATCGTCGACTACGCGGTGCTGCTCATCCTGCTGGCGGCCATGATGATGGGCGCCATGAGCGTGGGCGGCGAAGAGCTCGCCGGGCCCGCTTACCTGCTCTGGGTGCTGGCCACCTTCCTCTACTGGCCGGTGCTGGAGAGCACGGCGTGGCGCGGCACCGTCGGCAAGAAGCTGCTCGGCATCGTGGTGGGCGACATCGACGGCGGTGGCCTCAGCTTCGTGCGCTCGCTGCTGCGCAATCTGGCGAAGATCATCTCCTCGATCCCGTTCGGCATCGGTTTCCTGTTGGCGGCATTCACCAGCCGCAAGCAGGCGCTGCACGACCTCATCACCAAGGCAGTGGTGATGCGCAAGGGCCCGGGGAGCTTCGTGAGGGCGATCGGCGTCCTGGTGCTGGGCCTCTTGCTCCTTCTCGCGGGCGGCTATCTGTCGTTCGACCACTTGATGGGCAGTGCGATGAAGGACATGGAGGCGATGATGGGCGGCGGCGTTGCCCAGCCGCCCGCCAGGCCGCAAGCCAAGCCTCCGGCCAAGCCGCCAGTCGTGGCGAAGCCGGCCGCACCCGCGCCTTCGGCGCCGGCGCCCACGGCAGCGCCCGCGCCAGGGGCCACGCCCGCGCCCGCCGCACCTGCGCAGCAGGCACCGGCTCAGGCTCAAGCGCCGGCGGCGAAACCCGCGCCGGCGCCAGTCCAGGTGGCCCAGGCGCCCGCTGCGGCGAAGCCCGCCGCCGAACCCAAGCCTGCACCGGCACCCGCGATGGCGACCACGCCCGCCCCGCAGCCCGCGGCGACGGCGGCAGCAGCGCCAAAGCCCGCAACGACGCCAGCAGTGAAGCCTGCGGCCGCGCCGGCACCGGCGACCAAGCCTGCGGCCTCGCCAGCGCCCGTCGCGAAGCCGGCAGCTGCGCCAGTTGCGAAGCCTGTGCCCGCAAAGGAGGCTGCGGCGCCGAAGGCGCAGGAGACAATGGAGGCCAAGCCTGAGGCGACACCGGCCGCGCCGCGTATTCCGGCCGAGCCCCTGGTGCCACTCGCCCGCTTGACCATCCCCGCACAGCCGGGGCCAAGGTTCAACGACATCATGACGGCGGTGCTCTATCGCGACCAGGCAACCGTGTCGCAGTTGCTCGCGCTCGGCCGCTGGCCGGACAAGCGCGATTCCAACGGACTGACGCCCCTGATGGTGGCCGCCGGCAGCGGCGACGCGGCGATGGTGCGCCTGCTGCTGGAACGCGGCGCCAATCCGAATCTGCAGGCGCCGGGCGGTGCGACTGCGCTGGAGTTCGCCCAGGAGCGGGGCGACGCCGCCGCGACCCAGCTGCTGCAAAGCAAAACGCCGCGCTAGGCGCGCGTGGTGGGCAAGGGGTGGTACGCGGCGGCGGGCGCCGTGGCGCTTGCCGGTACCGCGGTCGCTGTCGCTCTCGTGGTGTGGCTGCTACAGACGCTCGGCACGGACGCGCAGTTCCTCGTGCCCGGGCGGCTCTCGCTTGACGTGGACAAGCCAGGGAAGGTGGTGATCTGGCACGACCACCGCACGTTCTTCCAGGGGCGCAGTTACGAGGCGCCACAGACGCTGCCGGCTGGCGTGCGCATCCGCGCGATCGAGGAAGCGAACGGGCGCGAGCTCGAAGTCGGGGCGAGCACGGGCGCGAGCACCGAGTCCGGCAGCACGCGGCGAGTGGCGGTCGCCCGCTTCCTCGCCGAGCGCCCGGGCCGGTACCTGATCCTGGTCGAGGGCGAGTTCGCGCCGCGTGTGTTCTCGGCGGGCCTCGACGGCATTGCGCGAGTCCTGTGGACGATCGGGGCCGCTGCGGCGCTGCTCTTTGCCGCCTGGGCGCTCGCGATCGGGATGCTTGCCTGGGCCTTCATTCGCCGCGAGGGCGAGCGCCCGGCGCAGGCGGGCAACGCGCCGGCCAGCGAGTCTCTCAAGACGCTGGTGGCGGTGGTCTACGGCCTGCAGCTTGCCGGGTTCCTGGTCGCGTTCACGCCGATCGTGGGCGTGGTTCTCAACTACGTGAAGCGCGCGGAAGCGCGCGGCACGTGGCTCGAGTCGCACTTCACCTGGCAGATCCGCACGTTCTGGTGGTCGCTGCTGTGGTGTGCGGTCGGACTCGCGCTCGCCCTGGTGGTGGTCGGCTTGTTCATCCTGCTGGCCACCGCCGTCTGGGTGCTCTATCGCGCGATCCGGGGCTGGGTGGAGCTGAGCGAGGGCAAGCCCGCGCCGGGGTAGGCAAGGGCAAAACCGGGGTCAGAGGGCAAAACCGGGGTCAGACCCCAAGCAAAGAAGAACCGGGGTCTGACCCCATGGAAATCCAGCCCTGACCCCAGACTACTTGACGGCGGCGCGGACGACGCCCAGGCGCCGGCCACGCGCCTGCTGCTTCAGGCGTGGCGGGGTGACGAGGTCGCGCACGAAGTTGGGCAGCGCGAACACGCCCTCGTGCGTCTCGCCGTTGTAGTAGCGCAGGTCCGGCATCTTGCGCTGCTCGATGCGCCGGTCGATCTCGTCGGCCGTGTAGGCCTTGGGATCGAGCTTGTCCGAGCACACCGCCATCGCCCACAGCGAGCCGTAGAGCGGGATGTACATGGTGTACGGGCGCACGATGCGGAAGATGCCGTTCAGCCGCTGGGCGAGCTCGCCCACGCGCTCGGGGCGCGCCACCGGCGAGCCGATGTGCAGCGCCAGCGCGCCGCCGGGGGCGAGCGCGTGCCGGCACTGCTGGAAGAAGTCGACCGAATACAGCGCTTCCGCCGGCCCCATGGGATCGTTCAGGTCGAGCGCGATCAGATCGAAGCGCTCGCTGGTCTCGCGCACGAACTTCATGCCGTCGCCCACCAGCACGCGCAGGCGCGGGCTGTCGAACGCGCCCTGGTGCACCGCGTGGAAGTGCTCCTTGGCGACCTTGATCACGTCCTCGTCGATCTCGCACAGGGTCACCTGCTCGACCGTGGGGTGCTTGAGCGCCTCTTCGGAGGAGCCGCCGTCGCCGCCGCCGATGATCAGCACCTTCCGGGGCGCCGGGTGCGCGGTGAGCGCCGGGTGGATCAGGTTTTCGTGATAGACGAACTCGTCCCGCTCGGAGGTCATGTTGAACCCGTCGAGGCGGAACAGCTTGCCGTAGTGCGGCGTGTCGTAGATCTGCATGCGCTGGTAGCGCGTCTGCCACTCCGCGATCTGCCGCGAGGCCTTGATGTAGAAGCCGGTGGACTCGTTCAGCGGCTCCATCAGCAGGTGGCCGCCGCGCTCCACTTCATGGCGCGCGATCTCCACGGGCTGGAAGAAGGCCACGATCGAGTCGAACAGCTTCCTCGCCTTGGCGCTGTTGTCGTCGCTGTAGTTGCAGACGTAGACGTCGAGCGTCAGCCCCTGGCGCTCGGGCCAGGTATGGATGGCGAGGTGAGACTCCGCCAGCACCACGGTGCCGGTGAAGCCCGAGCCCTCGAACTGATGGAAGGTCGCGTCCATCGTCGTCAGCCCGGAGGCCGCGACGAGCTCCAGGCACTTCGCCTTGAAGCCCGCGCCGTCGAGCAGCAGCTGCGGGTCGCAGCGACAACCGCCCAAGTCACCGATCAGATGCAGACCATTCATTTTCCTGCTCCTCGAAAAACGCGAAGGCGCAGCCCTGCACGTGTTCCAGGCTGCGCCCTCGCGTTACCGCCTTGCGGCGTAAAACCGAGTTCTTCAAATTCGTTCAATTCGTGCAATACCCCTCTTGGGCCGCCCCGCACTTACGCATGCGGAACTAAGCGCCGGTTTCAAATTTGCGCCGGATCTCCATCGAACCTGCGTCGATCAGGCGCCGCGCGATCGAGATTTTGCTTGGAAGTTTCGGTAATTGCAATACATCGAACCAGTCCGCGGCCTCGATCTCGCCTTCCTGCGGCCGGATCTCGCCGCCGGCCCAGTCGCAGACGAAGGCGATCATCAGGCTGTGGGGGAAGGGCCACGGCTGGCTGGCGAAGTACGCGAGGTTCTCGACGCGCACGCCGACCTCCTCGGCGAGCTCGCGCGCCACGCACTGCTCGAGCGTCTCGCCGGGCTCGACGAATCCGGCGAGCGCGCTGTACATCCCCGCCGGGAAGTGCGGGCTGCGCCCGAGCAGCAGCTCGCGGCCGCGGCGCACGAGCGCCATCACTGCCGGCGCCACTCGCGGGTAGACCGAGAGCTTGCAGGCAGGGCAGGCGCGCACGCGCTCCTCGGCGCTCGCGAGCGTCGGCGTGCCGCAGCGCCCGCAATACTGGTGGCTGCGATCCCATTCCAGCAGCTGCAGCGCGCGCCCGGCCAGCGCGAAGTGCGCGTCCTCCAGCACCGAGAACAGCGAGCGCAGCCCTGCCCAGCCGTAGCCCGCGGGCGCCTCGGCCGAGGCGACCTCCGTCGCCCAGCACCCGATGTCCCCCAGGCCGCCTAGATATAGCGTTCTCACGGGATCGGACCACAACAGGTTGTTGTTTTTCAGCAACGGCAGCCGCGCCGCGCTCGGCCGGTGGGGCACCCGCGGATCGTCGCTGGGACGCGGATCCGGCGGGCCGAGCTCGACCAGCAGCTGGTCGCCGCGGAAGACGAACCAGAGCGCGGCCTGCGGGCCCGCGGCGGGCGGCCGCACGGCGCCCGAGAATTCGGGCGGCGCGTTGAAGGGCATCTCTGCCATCGGCCGATTATAGGAGCGCGGCTGCGCACGGCTGCCAGCGCCACGATGCGCCACGGCGCCGCAGGCGGCGGGCGCCGCTCAGCCGACGGCGCGCGCGATGAGCGCGGCGCCGCTTTCCAGCAGGAAGGACTTGAACGCCTGCGCCGCGGGCGTAAGCCGCTTGCCGCGCCGGTGGATCACGTACCACTCCCGCATCACCGGCAGGCCGCTGACCGCGAGCAGCGCCAGGCGCCCCGCGCGCAGCTCCAGGCCGATGGTGTGCATGGAGAGGAAGGCAATGCCCATCCCGGCCATCACCGCCTGCTTGATGGTCTCGTTGCTGCTCATCTCCATGACGTCGCGCGCGCGAAAGCCCCGCTCGGCGAACACGTGTTCCATGGCGGCGCGCGTGCCCGAGCCGCGCTCGCGGATGACGAAGGTTTCGCCCGCGAGCCGCTCGAGCGGCAGGCGCTTGCGCCCCACCAGGGGGTGGTCTGGCGCCGCGATGATGGCGATCGGGTGCCGGGCGAACGGCGCCGCCTCGGTCTCCAGTCCGCGCGGCGGGCGGCCCATCACGGCGAGGTCCACAGTGTTCTCGGAGAGCTCGCGCACCACCGCCTCGCGGTTGCTCACGGCGAGTCGCAAGCGCACCTCCGGGTGGCTGCGGCGGAATTCGGCGAGCAGCTGCGGCGCGAAGTATTTCGCCGTCGAGGTGACGGCGATGGAGAGCTCGCCGCCGCCGATCCCCTGCAGCGCCTTCATGGCGTCCTCGGCCTCGCGCAGCAGCGTGGAGATGCCGGCCGCGTAGCGCAGCAATTCGCGCCCGGCCTCGGTGAGCTGCACCCGGCGGCCGGTCTGCTCGAGCAGCGGCAGGCCCGCCGCCTGCTCGAGCTGGCGCAGCTGCATGGAGACCGCCGGCTGCGTGAGGTGCAGCGCCTTGGCGGCCGCGGTGAAGCTGTGCAGGCGCGCCACCTCGTTGAAGGTGCGCAGCTGGCGCAGCGTGGCGTTTCTCATTTCGATCTCCGGCCCCTGCAAAAGAAAAGCTTATGGTAATGCCAATAAAATGTGAATAGACCTTATGTAATGGCGGCGCTAGTCTGCGTGCACAGATCGAGATCGGCGTTCGCCGCCAGGAGAGGTCCGCATGGCCAAGAGTGCAGCAGCCGGCAAGTACAGCGCCGGCGTGAAGGCGTATCGGCAGGCGTACTGGCAGCCGCAGTACGCGGTCAAGGACACCGACATCCTTGCCTGCTTCAAGATCACGCCGCAGCCGGGGGTGGCACGCGAGGAAGCCGCGGCGGCGGTGGCGGCGGAGTCCTCGACGGGCACCTGGACGACCGTCTGGACCGACCTGCTCACCGACCTCGAGCACTACAAGGGCCGCGCCTACCGCATCGAGGACGTGCCCGGCGACGACTCCTGCTTCTACGCCTTCATCGCCTACCCCATCGACCTGTTCGAGGAAGGTTCGGTGGTGAACGTCTTCACCTCGCTGGTGGGCAACGTCTTCGGCTTCAAGGCGATCCGCGCCCTGCGCCTGGAGGACGTGCGCTTTCCGATCGCCTACGTGATGACCTGCGGCGGCCCGCCGCACGGCATCCAGGTCGAGCGCGACAAGATGGACAAGTACGGCCGGCCGCTCCTGGGCTGCACCATCAAGCCGAAGCTGGGACTCTCGGCGAAGAACTACGGCCGCGCGGTGTACGAGTGCCTGCGCGGCGGCCTGGACTTCACCAAGGACGACGAGAACGTCAACTCGCAGCCCTTCATGCGCTGGCGCGACCGCTTCGGCTTCGTCGCCGAGGCGATCCGCAAGGCCGAGGCCGAGACAGGCGAGCGCAAGGGCCACTACCTCAACGTCACCGCGCCCACGCCCGAGGAGATGTACAAGCGCGCCGGCTTCGCCAAGGAGCTCGGCATGCCGATCATCATGCACGACTTCCTCACCGGCGGATTCTGCGCCAACACGGGGCTGGCCAACTGGTGCCGCGAGAACGGCATGCTCCTGCACATCCA
>DASTHP010000012.1:0-9474 GCA_035718125.1 Burkholderiales bacterium
AAGGTGCTGGGCAGCAACGGCGTCACCCGCAGCGCGGAGCGC
Source organism: Burkholderiales bacterium (assembly GCA_035718125.1). Classification (GTDB taxonomy): domain Bacteria; phylum Pseudomonadota; class Gammaproteobacteria; order Burkholderiales; family SG8-39; genus JAABQT01. The sequence continues at coordinate 43 of DASTHP010000012.1, forward strand.
AACGGCGAGTTCCGGCAAGGCGATTCGATCGTCACGGGCAGCAACAGCCTCGCCCAGCTGCGCATGAGCGACGGCGGTGCCGTTTCGGTGCGCGCCGACACCCAGCTCAAGCTTGAGGGCTACCGCTTCCTGGGGCCCGAGGACCGCGAGAGCAATTTCGCCGTGTCGATCCTCAAAGGGGGTTTCCGAGCGCTGACCGGCCTGATCGGCCGGAACAACCGCCAGAATGTCCGCATCTCGACTAGCTCGATGACGCTCGGGGTTCGCGGGACCGACTTCGAGGTGGTCCACGTCCTGCAGCCCATGCCCGATGTGCCTGCCGGCACCTACAACCGGGTCTACGATGGCGCCATCACGGTCCAGAACCGGGCGGGGGCGTCGATCGTCGTCAACCCCGGGCAGACGGTCTTCGTGGCGCTGCCGAGCAACCGGCCGCCCGTTATGGTGGCGCCACCCGTCGGCATCTTCGGCAAGCCGACCCCCGCGCCGCAGCCGGCGCCGGTGTCGAGTCGTGGCGAACTCCCGGCCGAGGGCGCAAAGCCGGCCGCACCCGCCGCGAGGGGAACCTCTCCCGTGCAGACCGTGGCGCCTGCCAGGATCCAGAGCGCGCCCCTGCTCAACCCGATCGACACGCCGCGCGTGATGGAGGTTTCGCCTGCGCTGACCGCGCCAGCGACCTCGACCATCCTCTCGCCGACGACCACCACGATCTCGCCGACACTGACCGCGCCGGCGACCTCCACGATTTCACCGGCGACGATCTCGCCCACGACGACCACGATCTCGCCGACGCTGACCGCGCCGGCGACCTCGACCCTATCGCCGACCGTGATTTCGCCGACGACCACCACGATCTCGCCGGTTTTGACCGCGCCGACGACGATCTCGCCGACGCTGACCGCGCCGACGACCTCGACCATATCGCCGACGGTGATCTCGCCCACGACCACCACGATCTCGCCCACACTGACCGCGCCGACGACGATCTCGCCGACGCTGACCGCGCCCACGACCACGATTCAGCAGACGGCACCCATCATCAAGCGCTGATGCAACATGAAAGACACTAGGAGGACACCCATGCGCAAATCCACCGTACTCATCCCGCTCACGTTGCTGACGGTCGCCGCGTTTCCCGCTGCGGCCCAGGAGATGCCTCGCGTGCTCTTTTGCATGGGGCAATGTTTCGGCGTCGACGAGGCCGGCAAGCGCGTGCCCGTCACCAAGGGCACCCGGCTGGCGCCAGGACTGCGCCTCGAGACCGGCCCGGACTCCTACGCGCAGGTGAAGCTCGGCGCGGACACCGCGTGCGGCATCGGCGAGCGCTCGCGCGTGCGCTTCGACCACCGCGCGCTCGATCGCGACGTGGTGATCCTCGACCAGGGCCGCATCCGCCTGATCGGCGGCGAGGCGATCGGCCGGCCCGGCCTGCGCCCCGTGGAGCTGCACACGGCGGACGGCAAGTTCGACCTGAAGAGCGCCGACATCGAGGTCAAGACGCTGCCGAAGACCGCGGACGCGCCGCAGGCGCCGACGCTGGTCAAGCTCAACGTCGGCGAAGCGCGCCTCGGCGAGGTGCCGATGAACAAGGAGGCGGTCCAGGGCGTGGTCGGGGGCAAGATCCTCGATCGGGCCATCGCCATTGGCGAGATCGCCCTGCCGACGCCGCGCCGCGACGCCGCGCCGGCCAAGCCTGGCGGGTCGACCACGCCAGCGGTCCGCCAGCCGTTCGTTCCGCTGCCGGTAGCCAACCTGCCGGCGACGGAGTTCAAGCCGATTTCGGAGCCGGTGAAGGTCTCCACGGCAATCGTGTCGACGGAACTCCTCAATAGCAGCCTGCTGACCGTCAGCCCGACGCTCACCAAGACGGAAATGTCGACGCTGTTGATCAGCGACCCGGCGCAGACGATCAAGCCCTATGTTCCGCCGGTGACCTCGAACCAGCTGGTGCTGGCCTATCCCATCACGACATCGACCGGCACCACGTCGCTGAACAACATCGCCTCGAACCTGCAAACCACGCAGAAGAGTACGACCACGACCGTTTCTACGACGACAACGCCGTCGATCACCACGACCACATTCACGCTGCAGCCGATCATCACGTCGACCAGCCCGACAGTCGTGCTCAGCCCGAAGCTGACGACGTCGACGTTTACGCTGAGGTAGCTAGCGGCGCGCCACGGCCGCGCCGTCGAGTAATCCTTCGGCGGCGAGCCAGCTCACGCAGTCGCGGACCATGTCGCGCAGCGGCACCGCACGGTAGCCGAGCTCGCGCGTCGCCTTCGTGCAGTCGCAGGTCAGCTCGCGCGTCGCCTGCCGCGCCGTTTCCGGCGTCAGCGCAGGTGCGGTCCCCGTCAAGGCGCCGCGCAGCGCGCCCAGCGCGCCGAGCACGTGCAGCAGCCACGCCGGCGTCGGTCGCGACGGAACCGGCTTGCCGAGCGCGGCGCCGATCTCGCGCACGAGCTCGACGAAGCTCGCGTCGGTGCCGCCGAGCAGGTAATTCTCCCCCTTGCGACCTTTGTCGAACGCGGCGACATGCGCCCTGGCCACTTCGCGCACGTGGCAGAAGGAAAGGGTTCCGGGCGGTACACCCGGGAGCTTTCGCGCGGCCACCAGCATCACCAGGCGCGCGTAAGTGCGCGTGTCGTAAGGGCCGAGGATGGCGCCCGGATTGAGGATCACGGCATCCAGCCCGCGCGCGATGCCAGCGCGCACGGCTTCCTCGGCGAGGTGCTTCGAGCGGTTGTAGTTCACGGAGGAGTACTTGCCCAGCAGCGGCGTGCGCTCGTCGAGCCGGCCGCGTTGCAGGCCGTAGGCGGAGATGCTCGAGGTGTGCACGAAGCGCAGCGCGCGCCGCTCGAGCGCCGCGTCCACCACGTGGCGCGTGCCGTCGATGTTGATCCGGTCCTGCGCCGCGTTGCGCCTCGACCACAGGTTCGTGTCGCCCGCCACGTGGAATACGGCGTCGACGCCCTGCGGCATGGCGCGCCGCACGGCGTCGGCGTCGGTGATGTCGCCCGTGACGCGCTCCGCCTGCATGCGCTGCAGGTACTTCAACTCCGATCCCGCGCGGTGCAGGGCGAGGACGCGCCAGCCTTGCGCGAGGAGCTCCTCGACCAGGTTCAGGCCGACGAAGCCGGTGGCGCCGGTGACGAACGCCGTCCTAGCCATGCGCCGGCCGCGGCACGCGCGGATTCATCACCGCAAACCACAGCGGCGGCACGAACGCGAGCGGCACCATGCCCGGGTAGCCCATCGGCAGCTTCGGGCTTTCCTCCTGCGGCTGCAGCGCGGCGTAGGGCCGCATCGGGTTCACGTGATGGTCGGCATGGCGCTGCAGGTTCACGAGGAAGGCATTGCTGAGCCTTTCGTAGGCATCCCAGGAATGGCGCGGCGCCGGGCGCTCGTAGCGGCCGTCCGGGAGCCGGCGGCGCTCGAGGCCGTAGTGCTCGACGTAGTTGACCGCCTCGAGCAGCGTGACGGCCATGGCGCTCTGCCCGAAGAAGAAGGCGAGGGCGAGCGGGCCGAATGCGGCGCCGAGGGCCGCGGCGACGGCGAGGGTCGCGGCCCAGGACCAAAGCACTTCGCGCCGGTCCAGTGTCCAGGCGTGGGCGAGCGAGCCGATGAGCGTGCGCGGCAGGAAGCGCCAGAAGGCTTCGCCGTAGCGCGCGCTCGCGGGGTCCTCGGGCGTGGCGACGCGCACATGGTGGCCGCGGTTGTGCTCGAGCGTGAAATGGCCGTAGCTCACGGTGACCAGCAGCAGGCGCGCGAGCAGGCGGTCGAGCGCCGGGCGCTTGTGGCCGAGCTCGTGCGCGATGGTGATGCCGACGCCGCCGGTGGCCAGGCCGACCGAGAGGGTGAAGAGCAGCGCATCGACGCCGTGCACGCCCCCCGTGCCGACGAGCCACGCGCCCCAAACGATGAGGGCGAGCTGCAGCGGCACCCAGGCGTGCAGCACGAAGCGAAAGAAGGGATTGCGCTCGAGGCGGCCGATCTCCGCAGCGCTGGCCGGCTGCGCACTGCGACCGAGGAGCCAGTCGAGCAGGGGAACGACGACCCAGAAGACGAAGAAGGCATGCCAATACTGGCCCAGCAGGTGGCCGGCGACAGGCGCTGCAGCAGCCGTCAGCGCGAGGACGTAGCGGCTGTCTTTCAGTGCCGCGTCCATGCCCTCAGTGAATCTCCGGCTCCGCGGTGGGCGCGGTGCCCTCGAGGAAATCGAAGTCGCAGCCCTCGTTCGCCTGCTTCACGTGGCGCGAAAAAATCGCGCCGTAGCTGCGCTCGTACTTGAGCGGCGGGCGCTTCCAGGCGGCCTTGCGCTTCGCCAGCTCCGCCTCGGAGACCTTCAGATTGAGGGCCTTCTTCTCGACATCGAGCTCGATCAGGTCGCCGTTCTGGACGAAGGCGAGCGGTCCGCCGACGTAGGCTTCGGGCGCGACATGCAGGATGCAGGTGCCGTAGCTGGTGCCGCTCATGCGCCCGTCCGAGAGCCGCACCATGTCCTTCACGCCCTGCTGGATGAGCTTTCTCGGCATCGGCAGCATGCCCCACTCGGGAAAGCCCGGGCCGCCGAGCGGCCCCGCGTTCTTCAGCACCAGCACCGAGGACGCATCGACCTCGAGGTCGTCGCGATCGATGCGCGCCGCCATGTCGTTGTAGTCCTCGAACACCACGGCGCGGCCGGTGTGCTTGAGGAGCTTCGGGTCGGCGGCGCTCGTCTTGATGACCGCGCCGTCGGGCGCGAGCGAGCCGCGCAGCATGACGATGCCGCCCGATGCCTTCAAGGGCTTGTCGCGCGGCAGGATCACATCGGCGTTCCACACCTTCGCCTCCGCGATGTTCTCGCCGAGCGTGCGGCCGTTCACGGTGCGCGCTTTCAAGTCGAGCAGGTCGCGCAGCTGCCAGAGCAGGGCGCGCAGGCCGCCCGCGTAGTAGAAGTCCTCCATCAGGTACTGGCTCCCCGAGGGCCGCACGTTGGCGATGACCGGCGTCTTCGCGCTGATCTCGTTGTAGCGCTCCAGCGGGAACGCGAGGCCCGCGCGGCCGGCCATGGCGACCAGGTGCACGATGGCGTTGGTCGAGCCGCCCATCGCCATCAGCGTGGTGATGGCGTTGTCGAACGAACCGTGCGAAAGGAAATCGCGCGGCTTCAGGTCCTCCCACACCATCTCGACGATGCGCTTGCCGGTGAGGGCGGCCATCTTCGCGTGGTTCGAGTCCACTGCCGGGATCGAGGAGTAGCCGGGCAGCGTGAAGCCGAGCGCCTCGGCGAGCGACATCATGGTGGCCGCGGTGCCCATGGTCATGCAGGTGCCCGGCGAGCGCGCGATCGTGTCCTCGATGCCCTGCCAGTCCTGCTCGCTGATGCGCCCGGCGCGCAGCTCGTCCCAGTACTTCCAGGTGTCGGAGCCCGAGCCCAGCGTCTGGTCGCGCCAGTGGCTGTTGAGCATCGGCCCCGCGGGCAGATAGATCGCCGGCAGGTTCATGCTGGTCGCCCCCATGAGGAGCGCGGGCGTGGTCTTGTCGCAGCCGCCCATCAGCACGCAGCCGTCCACCGGGTAGGAGCGCAGCAGCTCCTCGGTCTCCATGGCGAGGAAGTTGCGGTACATCATGGTGGTGGGCTTCTGCATGGTTTCGGCGAGCGCCATCGCCGGCATCTCCAGCGGAAAGCCGCCCGCCTGCCACACGCCGCGCTTGACCTCCTCGGCGCGCTGGCGGAAGTGCGTGTGGCAGTGATTGATGTCCGACCAGGTGTTGACGATCGCGATGACGGGCTTGCCCGCGTAGTCGCTGCGGTCGTAGCCCATCTGCGCGGTGCGCGAACGATGGCCGAAGGAACGCAGGTCCTTGACGCCGAACCAGCGGTGCGAACGCAATTCTTCCGGGCGCTTTTTCATGATGCGATTGTATTAAACTGCGCGCGGGAGGAGTCATGAAGAAGAAGCGCCGCGAGCCCAGGATCGTCCGGCCGGACGACATCGACCCGAAGCACGACTGGAAGCGGCCCCTGCAGGCGCCCGGCCGCACCCAGGTCGATTTCGAGGAGCGCATCAACTTCCGCCGCCTGCACGACTACCGCCTGGCGCGCACGCGCGCGGCGCTCGCGCAATCGGGCCTCGGCGCGCTGCTCTCGTTCGACCAGCACAACATCCGCTACACCACCAGCACCGTGATCGGCGAGTGGGCGCGCGACAAGCTCACGCGCTATTCGCTGCTCACCGGCACCGGCGACCCTTACATCTGGGACTTCGGCAGCGCCGCCAAGCACCACAAGCTGCACGCGCCCTGGCTGCACCCGGACCATTGCCGCGCGGGCCTGCTCGGCATGCGCGGCGCGACGGGCGCCGATCTCACGCTGTTCCGCGACGCGGCGAAGGAGATCAAGTCGATCCTCAAGGCCGAGGGCGTGGCGGACATGCCGCTCGGCATCGACGTGGTCGAGCCGCCGATGCTCTTCGCGCTGCAAAAGGAGGGCATCCAGGTGCGCGACGGCCAGCAGGTGATGCTGCAGGCGCGCGAAGTGAAGAACATCGACGAGCTGACGCTGCTCAACATGGCCGCGGCGATGGTGGACGGCGTCTACCAGGACATCGCCGAGGCGTTGAAGCCCGGCATCCAGGAGTCGCAGATCGTGGCGCTCGCCACCAAGCGGCTCTACGAGATGGGCTCGGACTGCGTCGAGGCGATCAATTCGATCTCGGGCGAGCGCTGCTCGCCGCACCCGCACAACTTCACCGATCGCCTCATCCGCCCGGGCGACCAGGCGTTCTTCGACATCATCCAGTCGTTCATGGGCTACCGCACCTGCTACTACCGCACCTTCAACGTGGGCCGGGCCACCGGGCCGCAGCGCACCGCCTACCGCAAGGCGCGCGAATGGATGGACCGCGCCATCGAGCTGCTGCGGCCCGGCATGTCGAGCGACAAGATCGCCACCGCCTTCCCGGAGGCGAAGGAGATCGGCTTCGCGAGCGAGATGGACGCCTTCGGCCTGAACTTCTGCCACGGCCTCGGGCTCGGCCTGCACGAGCGCCCGCTGATTTCGCGCCTGACCTCCTTCCGCGAGCCGATCGAGCTGAAGGCGGGCATGGTGTTCGCCGTGGAAACCTACTGCCCGGCCACCGACGGCGTCTCTGCGGCGCGGATCGAGGAGGAGGTGATCCTCACGCCGAAGGGCGCGCAGGTGATCTCGCTCTACCCCGCCGAGGAGCTGCCGATTGCCAACCCCTACTAGGCCCGCCGTGCCCACGGTCGGCTGGATCGGCGCCGGCCGCATGGGCTACGAGATGGCCGCACGCTTGGCGAAGGGCGGGGCGGACGTGCTCGTCTGGAACCGCACGCGCGCCAAGGCCGAGCCGCTCGCGCAGTACGGCGCCAAAGTCGCGGAGCGGCTTACCGAGCTCGCCGCGCGCGACGTCGTGTTCTGCATGGTGTCGACGTGGAAGGACGTGAAGCACGTCATGCACGAGCTGCTTGCCGGCAAGCACAAGCCGCGCCTGGTGATCGAGTGCTCGTCGATCTCGCTGGAGGGTTCGGCCGAGCTGCGCCAGCTGCTCGCGGCGCGCGGCATCGAGTACCTCGCGGCACCGGTCTCGGGCAATGCCAAGGTGATCAAGGCGGGCAAGCTCTCGTTCGTGTGCTCCGGCCCGCGCCAGTCGTTCGACGAGGCGCTGCCGCTGCTGCGCATGATCGCGCCCGCGGCGAGCTACGTCGGCGCAGGCGAGCTCGCGCGCATCGTCAAGATCTGCCACAACGTGTTCCTCGGCGTGGTCATCCAGTCGCTCGCCGAGATCACGGTGCTGGCGCAGAAGGCGGGCGTGCCGCGCCACGCCTTCCTCGAGTTCCTCAACCAGAGCGTGATGGGCTCGATGTTCACGCGCTACAAGACGCCGGCCTTCGTCAATCTGGACTTCAAGGTCACGTTCACGCCCGAGCTGCTGCGCAAGGACATGGACCTGGGCCTGGACGCCGGGCGCAGGCTGGACGTGCCGATGCCGCTGGCGTCGGCCACACGCGACCTGATTCAGTCTATGATCGGCCGCGGCATGAAGGAGGAGGATTTCGCGACGCTGTTGCTGCAGCAGGCGCAAGCGTCCGGAATCGCGTTGCAACCCGAAAACGTGGAGGTGAAAGATGGGCTTTCGTAAGCTGCTGATCGCAATGCTTGCGCTCGCCGCGATGCCGGCGCTGGCGCAGAACTACCCGACCAAGCCGGTGCGGCTGGTCATCGCGTTCACGCCGGGCAGCTCGACCGACATCATCGGCCGGGCGGTGGCGGCGAAGCTGCAGGAGATGTGGGGCCAGCCGGTGGTGGCGGAAAACCGCGTCGGCGCGGGCGGCACGGTCGGCTCGGCGGTGGTGGCGAGGGCCGATGCCGACGGCTACACGCTGCTTGCCAACTCGTCGGCCCATGTGGCCAATCCCGGCATCTACGCCAACATGCCCTACGACACGCTGAAGGATTTCGCCAATCTCGCGCTGCTCGGTGGCGGGCCGAACGTGCTGATGGTGAGCCCCGAAGCGGGCTGGAAGTCGCTGCGCGACTTCGTCGACGTCGCCAAGGCAAGCCCGGGCAAACTGAATTTCTCCTCGGCGGGCATCGGCAGCGGCACGCACTTCAACCTGGAGAAGCTGAAGATCGCCACGGGCATCGACGTCGCTCACATTCCGTACAAGGGCACGCCGGAAGCGATCGCCGACACCATCGCCGGCCGCGTGTGCTGCTACTGGGCGCCGCTCAACGCCGCGCTGCCGCACGTGAACGGCGGCAAGGCGCAGGCGCTCGCGGTGTCCTCGGCGCAGCGCTCGCCGCTGCTGCCGAACGTGCCGACGGTCGCCGAGCAGGGCTACCCGGGTTTCGACTACACCCTGTGGGTCGGCCTCTGGGGCCCCGTGAAGATGCCGGCCGACATCGCCGCGAAGATCAACAAGGACGTCAACGCGGCGCTGGCGAGCCCGGACCTCAAGGGCCGGCTGGAAAAGCTTGGCACCGTGCCGGGCAACCTGACGATTCCGCAGTTCAGCGACTTCGTCAGGAAGGAAATCGACGAGACGAAGAAGATCCTGCAGGCCGCCGGAATTAAGCCTCAGTAAGAACCACGACGCGCTGCATCGCGTCACTACGTGCCGCGATGCAGCGCAGACTTTCAGAAAGAGCGGTCCTTGGCCCCGCGTGGGTCGCTAGGCCGCTCTTGAGGCTGCCGCCCTTTTGAGGGGTACGCCGGAGAGGCGCTCGAGCTCTTCGAAGGAGAGCCCCTCGACGATATCGACGACGTGAAGGCCGTCGGCCTTCACGTCGATCACCGCGAGGTCGGTGTACACGCGGTTCACGCAGCGCGCCCCGGTCAGGGGATAGCTGCAGCGCTCGACGATCTTGCTTTGGCCTTCCTTGGTGAGGTGCTCCATCATCACCAGGACGTTCTTCGCGCC
>DASTHP010000013.1:0-19690 GCA_035718125.1 Burkholderiales bacterium
CGGATCCAGGTGTTGAACTGTTGCGCGGGAAGCTCCTGCTCCAGGCGGCGCAGGCAGGCGTCCCATAGGCTTTGCATGTTCTCGGCGATCTCGCGAAACGCGCTGTTCGGGGCGCCGGCGCACGCGCAGAACGGCGCATCGGCGAGGGCAAAATTTTACCCCTTCCGCTGCACGTTATCCACAGACTTCTGCCGCCTCCGGCGCGCGCGTCGCCGATTGGTTTTATGTTGACAATGCGCGGCGCCGCAGGCTCTAATACCGCCCTTTTTCGCAGTGAGCAACCCCATGAAGCGCACTTACCAACCTTCCAAGACGCGACGCGCGCGGCGTCACGGGTTCCTTGTCCGCAGCCGCACGCGCGGTGGCCGTGCGGTGCTGCGCGCACGGCGTGCTAGCGGCCGCAAGCGGCTCGCGGTCTAGTCCCTTCGGGGCGGATCGAAGACTCACCGGGCGCTCCGCGTTCGAACCGCTGCTGCGCAACGGCCAGCGGCGCAGCGTCTCCGGGTACACCTTCTACTGGTCGCGACGTGCCGAAGGCCCGCCGCGACTGGGCATTCTGGTGACGCGCCGGCACGCGGCGCGCGCTACTGATCGCAATCGCATCAAGCGCTGCATCCGCGAGGCGTTTCGCCTGGAGCAGGGCCGCATCGGCTCCGTGGACGTGCTGGTGCGGCCGCCCTACGGGGCACGCGGGTCGGCGCGCATGCTCGCCCGCCTGCGCGAGCTGTTGACGAGGCTAGAGCCATGAACGCATTGCTGCAGCAGCTGATTCGCGGTTACCGGTACTTCCTGAGCCCGATGCTCGGGCCGGCGTGCCGCTTCCACCCCAGCTGTTCGCACTACGCCGAAGAGGCGCTCGCCACGCACGGGCTGTTCAGCGGTGGCTGGCTTGCGGCGCGGCGACTGTGCCGCTGCGGGCCGTGGCATGCGGGCGGCTACGATCCGGTGCCGCCGCGCGAGATCGGCTGAGAGGCGATGCGGAATTCCATGGACACCCAACGACTGATCCTGTTCTTCATCTTCAGCTTCTCGCTGCTCCTGCTCTGGGATGCGTGGGAGAAGGACAAGCGCCCCAAACCGGCGCCCGCGACCCAGGCGCAGTCCGCGCCTGGCGTGCCGACCCCGGCCAAGCCGCTCGCGCCGCCGCCGGTGCCGACGCAGGCCGCGGTGCCCGCGTCCGCGGGAGCCGCGGCGGTGCCCGGCGCCGCGGTGACGAGCGCGCCCGCGCCCGGCTCGGAAGTCGTGCAGATCCGCACCGATTTGCTGCTCGCGGACATCGAATCGACCGGCGGCACGCTGAAGCGGCTGGAACTGCTCAGGCACAGGGACCACAACGACCCCAACAAGAACTTCGTGCTGTTTGGCCCCGAGCACGCGTACGGCGCACAGAGCGGCCTGATCGGCGAGGGGATGCCCAATCACCGGAGCGCATGGCGGGTGCTGCCGGGCGAGCGCACCCTGGCGGCCGGCGCGAACGAGCTGCAGCTGCGCCTCGCGGCCGATGGGCCCAATGGCCTGCAGGTGCAGAAGGTCTACACCTTTCGTCGCGACAGCTATCTCGTCGATGTCGCCTTCGAGCTGCAGAACAGTGGCGCTGCCCCGGCCGCGGCGCACGCCTACTATCAGATCGTGCGCGACGACAAGTCGCCCGCGGGCGAGAACGCAATGATGTATGTATTCACCGGGCCCGCGTTCTACACGGCGGAGAAGGCATTCAACAAGCTGAGCTTCTCGGACGTCGAGAAGGGCAAGGCGAGCCTGCCGCGCGAGGCGACCGATGGCTGGATCGCGATGGTGCAGCACTATTTCGTCTCGGCATGGTTGCCGGCGGACAAGGCGCCGCGCGAATACTACGCGCGCAAGCTGCCCGACGGCCTGTTCGCGACCGGCGTGATCCTCGCCTCGCCGCAGGTGGCGCCGGGCGCTTCCGGGCGCGTCGAGGTCAAGCTCTACGCGGGCCCGCAGGAGCAGCAGCGCCTCAAGCAGGTGGCGCCCGGCTTCGACCTGGTGGTGGACTACGGCTGGCTCGCGATTCTCGCCTGGCCGCTGTTTGCCGTGCTGGAGTTCTTCCACCGCTGGACGGGCAACTGGGGCGTGGCCATCATCCTGCTGACGATCCTGATCAAGCTGCTGTTCTTCCCGCTGTCGGCGGCGAGCTACAAGTCGATGGCCAAGATGAAGCTGATCACGCCGCGGCTCACCAAGATCCGCGAGATGTACGGCAATGATCGCGCGCGCATGAACCAGGCGATGATGGAGCTGTACAAGACCGAGAAGATCAATCCGCTCGGCGGCTGCTTCCCGATCCTGGTGCAGATTCCGGTGTTCATCGCGCTTTACTGGACGCTGCTGGCGGCGATCGAGCTGCGCCACGCGCCGTTCATCCTCTGGATCAAGGACCTGTCGGCGCTCGACCCCTACTACGTGTTGCCGGTGCTGATGACCGTGACGATGGTGCTGCAGACGCGCATGAACCCGGTGCCGCCCGATCCGGTGCAGGCGAAGGTCATGCAGTTCATGCCCTACGTGTTCAGCGTGTTCTTCTTCTTCTTCCCCGCCGGCCTGGTGCTCTACTGGCTGGTGAACAACATCCTCTCCATCGCTCAGCAGTGGCAGATCCAGCGCATGTTCGATCGCGACAAGACTGCCCATGCCCGGCGCTGAGCCGCCTGCGGGGCGCAGCCCCGACACCATCGCGGCGATCGCCACCGCGCCGGGACGCGGCGCGATCGGCATCGTGCGCATTTCCGGCGCGCTCGCGCCGGAAATCGCGCGGCGGCTGATTGGGCGGCTGCCCGAGCCGCGCCACGCCACCTTCACCGCCGCGCGCGACGCGGCGGGACAGCCGATCGACGAGGGACTGGCGCTGTACTTTCCCGAGCCGCGCTCCTACACGGGGGAGCACTGCTTCGAGTTCCAGGGCCACGGCGGCCCCGTCGTGCTGCACGCGGTGCTCTCGGCGTGCCTGGACGCGGGCGCGCGGCTGGCCGAGCCGGGGGAGTTCACGCGGCGCGCCTTTCTCAACGGCCTGGTGGACTTGGCGCAGGCCGAGGCGGTGGCCGACCTGATCGATGCGGCAAGCTCCGAGGCCGCGCGCAGCGCCATGCGTTCGCTGGCGGGAGAATTTTCCGCGGCGATCCAGGCGCTTGCCGCGCAGCTCGTGGAGCTGCGCGCGCTCACCGAAGCGACGCTCGATTTTCCGGAAGAAGAAGTGGATGCGCTGCATCACGAGGACGCGGAGAGGCGCCTGGCGAAGCTGCGCGCCCAGCTCGATCAGGTGCTCGAGCGCAGCCGCGAGGGCAGCTTGCTGCGCACGGGCATCCACGTGGTGCTCGCCGGGCGCCCGAACGTCGGCAAGTCGAGCCTGCTCAATCGCCTCGCGGGCGAGGAGCGCGCCATCGTCACGCCCATCGCCGGGACCACGCGCGACGCATTGCACGAGCCCATCCTGATCGAGGGGGTGCCGCTCAACCTCGTGGATACCGCGGGCCTGCGCGAATCGCGCGACGAAGTTGAGCGCCTCGGCGTCGAGCGCGCGCAGCGTGAAGTGGCGCGCGCCGACCTGCTGCTGGCGGTGCACGACTGCTCGGCGCCCGGGAGCGAGCTGGCGCTCGAAGTGCCTGTGGCGGCGGCGCGCATCGACGTCTACAACAAGATCGACTTGGCACCCGGGTTCGCCGCGCCGGCGGGCCGGCATCCCGTAGTCTGCGTATCCGCGAAGACCGGCGCCGGGATTGACGCGTTGCGCCAGGCGATCCTGCAGGCAGCCGGTTGGCACGCGCACGGCGAATCGGTGTTTCTCGCCCGCGAGCGCCATCTGCGCGCGCTGCATGCCGCGGCCGGGCATCTGGCGCATGCCGCGGGGCGCGCAGGCCAGTGGGAGCTGTTCGCGGAGGAGCTGCGGCTCGCCCACCAGGCGCTTTCATCCATCACCGGCGAGTTCACCGCGGACGACCTGCTCGGCGAGATCTTCTCGCGCTTCTGCATCGGCAAGTAGACGGCAGGAAGGGCTTGATTGGATGACAGTTTCTGACATGGCGCCGGGTCGGCGCGCGCGGTAGAATTTCAACCTCGATCGCAATCGCACGGCCCCTTCCGGGCCGTTTTTCATTCAGGAGTTCACGCAGATGAACGCCCCAGGCAGCGCGCAGAAGGATCTCTCGCAAGCACCCGACTGGGTACGCCACAGCGGCCTGCGCCAGTGGGTCTCGGAGATCGCGGTCCTCGCCAAGCCGGCGCGCATCGTCTGGTGCGATGGTTCGCAGGCCGAGTACGACCGGCTTTGCCAGGAGCTCATCGCCGCGGGCACGCTCATCAGGCTCAACGAGAAGCTGCGCCCGAACAGCTACCTCGCGCGCTCGAATCCGAGCGACGTCGCGCGCATGGAAGACCGCACCTTCATCTGCAGCGAGAAGAAGGAGCAGGCCGGACCGACCAACAACTGGGTCGCCCCCCGCGAGATGCGCGCCACCCTGCAGCGCCTGTTCGACGGCTGCATGCGCGGTCGCACCATGTACGTGATGCCCTACTCGATGGGCCCGATCGGCTCGCACATCGCGCAGATCGGCGTGGAGATTTCCGACTCGGCCTACGTGGCGATCAACATGCGCATCATGACGCGCATGGGCCGTGCAGTCGCCGAGTGGCTCGGCGAGGACGGCGACTTCGTGCCCGGCGTGCACTCGGTGGGCGCGCCCCTCGCAGCCGGTCAGAAGGACGTCGCCTGGCCTTGCAACGACAAGGAAAAGTGGATCGTGCACTTCCCGGAGACACGCGAGATCTGGTCCTACGGCTCCGGCTACGGCGGCAACGCGCTGCTGGGCAAGAAGTGCCTCGCGCTGCGCATCGCCTCGGTCATGGCGCGCGACGAGGGCTGGCTCGCCGAGCACATGCTGATCCTTGGCGTCGAGTCGCCCGCAGGGCAAAAAAGCTACGTCGCGGCGGCGTTTCCGAGCGCCTGCGGCAAGACCAACTTCGCTATGCTCATCCCACCGCCCGCCTACAAGGGCTGGAAGGTGACCACCATCGGCGAGGACATCGCCTGGATCAAGCCGGGGCACGACGGGCGCTTCTATGCCATCAACCCCGAGGCGGGCTTCTTCGGCGTGGCGCCGGGAACCTCGGATGCCACCAATCCCAATGCGATGCGCACGCTGAAGGCGAACGTGATCTTCACCAACGTGGCGCTCACGCCGGAGGGTGACGTCTGGTGGGAAGGCATGACCGAGCAGCCGCCCGCGCGACTCACCGACTGGCAGGGCAAGCCCTGGACGCCGGAGGACGGCAAGGCGGGCCGGCTCGCGGCGCACCCCAACTCGCGCTTCACCGTGTCGGCGGTGCAATGCCCGTCGATGGACCCGCGCTGGGAAGACTCGGGGGGCGTGCCCATTGCGGCGTTCCTGTTTGGCGGACGCCGCTCGAGCACGGTGCCGCTGGTCGTGGAGGCGCCCACCTGGGAGGACGGCGTGTACATGGCGGCGACGCTGGGCTCGGAAACCACCGCCGCCATCACCGGCAAAGTCGGCGTGGTGCGGCGCGATCCGATGGCGATGATCGCGTTTTGCGGCTACAACATGGGCGATTATTTCGCGCACTGGCTGCGAATGGGCAAGTCCGTGCACCACGCGCCGCGCATCTTCCGCGTCAACTGGTTCAGGAAGGACGCGAACGGCAAGTACATCTGGCCCGGCTTCGGCGAGAACATGCGCGTGCTGGAATGGATCGTGGGCCGCTGCCACGGCTTGGTGAAGGGAGTGGACACGCCGCTTGGCATCATCCCGGCGTTCGAGGACCTGAACTGGCGCGGCCTGGAGAAGTTCACGCGCGAGCGCTATGAGGAGATCGCGCGCGTGGATGGCGCCGCCTGGAAGGACGAGGTCGCCTCGCACGACGAGCTGCTCGGCAGGCTCGGCGCGCACCTGCCGCGCGAGCTCGACGAGCGCCGCTCGCTCCTGCACCAGAAGCTCGCGGCGTGACCCGCGTCTTTCACCGCAATCCCCGCGACAGCTATCCGGTCGCGGTGCGCGGTGAAGGCGCCTACCTGATCGACCGCGACGGCAAGCGCTATCTCGACGCTTCGGGTGGCGCCGCGGTGTCCTGCCTCGGCCACTCCGACGCGGTAGTCGTGAAGGCAATCCAGGATCAGCTCGCGAAGCTGCCGTTCGCGCATACCTCGTTCTTCACCAACGAGCCGTTGGAAACGCTCGCCGATGAGCTCATTGCGCGCGCGCCCGCGCCGCTGGAGAAGGTCTACTTCGTTTCGGGCGGCTCGGAGGCGATCGAGGCCGCCCTCAAGCTCGCGCGGCAATACTTCGTGGAGAAGGGCGAGCCGCAGCGCCGCCACCTGATCGGGCGGCGGCAGTCCTACCACGGCAATACGCTCGGTGCGCTCGCCGTGGGCGGCAATGCCTGGCGACGCAAGCAATTCGAGCCGCTGCTCGTCGAGGCGACGCATGTCTCGCCCTGCTACGCCTACCGCGGCCGGCAGGCGGGCGAGTCGGAGGAGGCCTATGGCGAGCGGCTCGCCGCGGAGCTGGAGGCAGAGATCGCCAGGCTGGGCGGCGAGCGGGTGATCGCCTTCGTCGCGGAAACGGTGGTGGGCGCGACGCTCGGCGCGGTGCCCCCCGTGCGCGGCTATTTCAGGCGCGTGCGCGAAGTCTGCGACCGGCACGGGATCCTGCTGATCCTCGACGAAGTCATGTGCGGCATGGGCCGTTGCGGCACGCTCTACGCCTTCGAGCAGGAAGGCGTGGTGCCGGACCTCGTCACGGTGGCGAAGGGACTCGGCGCCGGCTACCAGCCGATCGGCGCGACCCTCGTCGGCGGGCACATCTACGAGGCGATCGTTTCAGGCAGCGGATTCTTCCAGCACGGCCACACCTATCTCGGCCACGCGGCCGCCTGCGCCGGCGCGCTTGCCGTGCAACAACGCCTGCACGATGGCGGAATGCTGGCGCGTGTCGCACCCCTGGGCGCGCGGCTGGAGCGCAAGCTGCGCGGGGCGTTCGGCGAGCATCCGCATGTCGGCGACATTCGCGGGCGCGGCCTGTTCTGGGGCATCGAACTCGTGGCGGAGCGCGCATCGAAGCGCCCCTTCGACCCGAAGCTGCGAGTACACGCGAAGCTGAAGAAGGCGGCGCTGGAGGCAGGGCTGATGTGCTACCCGATGGGCGGCACCCTGGACGGCGTGCAAGGCGACCACGTGCTCCTCGCTCCCCCCTTCATCCTGGAAGAGGCCCAGCTCGAGGAGCTGGTGGCCAAGCTCGGCTCGGCGCTCGACGTGGTATTGAAGACAACGGTTGCCGCCTAGCGGCGGCTTCCGCTAAGCTACCCGCGCATTTTCCCTAGGAGGAGTACCCATGCGCAAACTCGTCGCGCTTACCGCGGCCCTGCTCGTCGCTGGCGCGTTCGTCCCCGCGGCGCAAGCCCAGCAGAAATACATCACCATCGGCACCGGCGGCGTCACCGGCGTGTACTACGCGGCGGGCGGCGCGATCTGCCGCCTGGTCAACAAGGACCGCAAGGCCCACGGCATCCGCTGCTCGGTCGAATCGACCGGCGGCTCGGTGTTCAACATCAACACCATCAAGGCGGGCGAGCTCGACATGGGCGTCGCGCAATCGGACGTCCACTACAACGCGGCGAAGGGCCTTGGCCAGTTCAAGGAGCCGATGCCGGAGTTGCGCGCCGTGTTCGGCCTGCATCCGGAGCCGGTGACGGTGGTCGCGCGCAAGGAAGGCAACGTGCGCAGTTTCGCCGACTTCAAGGGCAAGCGCTTCAACGTGGGCAATCCCGGCTCCGGCACGCGCGCCACGCTCGATGAGCTGATTGCCACGATGGGCTGGAAGATCTCTGACTTTTCGCTCGCCTCCGAGCTGAAGGCGGACGAGCATGGACCGGCGCTGTGCGACGGCAAGATCGACGGCTTCTTCTATCTCGTCGGTCATCCCTCGGCAAACATCCAGGACCCGACGACGGTGTGCGGCGCGAAGCTGATCTCGGTGACGGGCCCCGCGGTGGATAAGCTGGTGAAGGAGAAGCCCTATTACGCCAAGGCGACCATTCCGGGTGGCCTGTACCCCGGCAACCCGCAGGCGACGGAGACCTACGGCGTGCTGGCCACGTTCGTGTCGTCCTCCAAGGTGCCGGCTGACACGATCTACCAGGTGGTAAAGGCGGTGTTCGACAATTTCGACGAGTTCAAGAAGCTGCACCCGGCGCTCGCCGTGCTGACGCCGCAGGCGATGATCAAGGACGGCCTCTCGGCGCCGCTGCACGATGGCGCCCTGAAGTACTACCGGGAGAAGGGCTGGCTGAAATAGGCCGGGAGCAAGCGTCGCAAGACCGCGAGGGGCGAAACGAGAGTTTCGCCCCTTTTGTTTTCGGGAGTGAGCCATGGCGAGGAAGGCAAGGAAGTCCGAGCAGGACCTGCAGCAACTGGTTGCCGATGCGGACACCGGTGGCCGGGCGGCAAGCGGCGTCGCCGGCAAAGTGGTGTTCACGATCGCGATCGCCTGGTCGCTGTTCCAGCTCTGGTACGCCTCGCCGCTGCCCTTCACCTTCGGCTGGGGCGTGCTGAACGACACGGAAGCGCGCTCGCTGCACCTCGGCGTCGGGCTGCTGTTGGCGTTCCTCTGCTATCCGATGCTGCGCAGCCCCGCGCAGCGCCAGCACATACCCTGGTTCGACTGGGGACTGGGGCTGGTCGCGGCGATTGCGGGCGCGTATTTCCTGCTCTTCTACGCGCAGCTCGCGACGCGCCCCGGGCAACCGAACCTGCAGGACGTGATCGTCGCCACGCTCGGGCTGCTGCTGCTGCTCGAGGCGACGCGGCGCGCGGTCGGCACGCCGATGACCGTGCTCGCCGTGCTGTTCCTCGCCTACATCCTCCTGGGCAGGTACCTCCCGGACGTGATCGCGCACAAGGGCGCGTCCTGGGAGCGCATGCTCTCGCACCAGTGGCTCACGACGGAAGGCGTGTTCGGCGTGGCGCTCGGCGTCTCGGTGAGCTACATCTTCATCTTCGTGCTGTTCGGCGCGCTGCTCGACAAGGCAGGCGCCGGCAATTACATGATGCAGGTGTCCTTCGCCATGCTCGGGCACCTGCGCGGCGGCCCGGCCAAGGTGGCGGTCGTGTCGTCGGGGCTGAACGGGCTGATCTCCGGATCCTCGGTCTCGAACGTCGTGTCCGGCGGCATTTTCACCATCCCGCTGATGAGCAAGGCGGGCTACGGCGGCGTCAAGGCGGGCGCCATCGAGACCGCTTCTTCGGTCAACGGCCAGATCATGCCGCCGGTGATGGGCGCGGCCGCATTCCTCATGGTCGAGTACGTCGGCATCCCCTATACCGATATCGTCAAGCACGCATTCCTTCCCGCACTGATTTCGTACATCGCGCTCTTCTACATCGTGCACCTCGAGGCGCTGAAGCTCGGCCTGGAGCCGATGGCGCGCGCGCGGCACAGGAAATTCCAGCACAAGCTCGTCGCCTGGGGACTGGGCATCTCCGGGTCGATCGTCGTGTGCAGCGCGATCTACTGGGTCGCCGAAGGCACCAAGAACGTCTTCGGCGCCGGCGTGGCGCCATGGATCCTCGGCTTGCTGCTGGCCGGGCTCTATGTGTACACGGTGCGGGTCGCGTCGCGCTGCCCGGATCTGCCCCCGGACATCGACGTCGACAACCCCGTGCTGCCGGATACCTGGCCCACCGTGAAGGCCGGCGTGCACTTCCTCATCCCGATCGGCGTGCTGATCTGGTGCCTGATGATCGAGGAGCTTTCGCCTTCGCTCTCCGCGTTCTGGGCGACGGTCACGCTCATCGCGCTCATGGCCACGCAACGCCCGCTCACGGCCCTGTTCCGCGGCAAGAAGCACCTCGCCGCGGAGACGCGGAAGGGCGGCGCCGAGATCATCGCCGGGCTCAACGACGGTGCGCGCAGCATGATCGGCATCGCCATCGCCACCGGCACGGCGGGGGTGATCGTCGGCGGGATCACGCTGACGGGGCTCGGGTTCCGCATGACCGATTTCGTCGAAGTGGTGTCACAAGGCAACGTGTTCGTCATGCTCCTGTTCACGGCGTTTGTCTGCCTGGTGCTCGGCCTGGGCGTGCCGACGACGGCGAACTACATCCTGGTGGCGACCCTGATGGCGCCGGTGATCGTCGAGCTGGGCGCGCAGTCGGGACTGGTGATCCCGCTGATCGCGGTGCACCTGTTCGTCTTCTACTACGGGATCATGGGCGACATCACGCCGCCAGTCGGCCTGGCTTCGTTCGCGGCCGCCGCCATTTCAGGCGAGGACCCGATCCAGACCGGGATCCAGGGCTCGGTCTATGCGCTGCGCACGGTGGTGCTGCCCTTCGTGTTCGTGTTCAATCCCGCGCTGCTCATCATCGACGTGCACGGCTGGTGGGAAGTCCTGCTGGTTGGTTTCTCGGCCACAGTCGCCTCGCTGGTGTTCGCGGCTGCGACGATGGGCTACTTCCAAACGCGCTGCCGGTGGTGGGATGTCGCACTGCTGCTTGGCGCCACGTTCGCGCTGTTCCGGCCGGACTTCTTCATGGACAAGCTCTACGAGCCCTACCAGGAAGTCCCCGCCAAGGAGGTCTTCCGCGTGGCAAAGGACCTGGGCGAGGGCGATCGGCTGGTGCTGGTCATCCAGGGTACAAACATCGAAGGCGAAGAAGTGCGCAAGACCGTGGCGGTGCAACTGACCAAACCCGGCGAGGGTCGGGCGCGAATCGCGGAGGCGGGCCTCAGCGTGAGTGTCGCGGGCGACGACGTGCGTGTCGCGGGCGTGAAATTCGGCAGTCGCGCGAAGAAGTCCGGCTTCGAGCAGGGGTTCAAGGTCGCCGCCATCAAGGTGCCGAACGACCGCCCTTCCGAGCACTGGGTTTACATCCCGGCGCTGGCGCTGGTCGCATTCGTCTATTTCCTGCAGCGGGCGCGCCTGCGACCACGGCGCGCACGGGCCGCCTAGGCGCGGCGCAGCGACGCGTAGGCGAGCAGCGCCGCGCCCGTCGACACGGCGCCGGCGGTAGCGAACACCGCCGCGGAGTTCGCGCGCTCGAGCAACAAGCCACCCGCAGCGAGTCCCAGGCCCACGCCCGTGAGCAGGCATGAGGTGGACCAGGTGAACGCCTCGGTGGCGTAGTGCGGCGGCGCGATCTTCGCGACCAGCATCGACTGGATGATCAAGGCGGGCGCCATGACCACGCCGGCCGCGACGCCGAGCAGAACGAACAGGATCGCGTTCCCGATCAGCGCGAGCGCGGCAATGCCGAACCCCATTAGCAGAAGCATCAGCGCAAACTGTTGCGGGAGTTGCAGCCGCCAGTTGCGGCTGCCGTAGGCAAGGCCGCCGAAGGCGCTGCCTACGCTCATCAGGCCGAGGATCAGTCCGGCGAGGGCCGGCCTGCCCGCTTCCGCGGCAAACGCTGTCACGCCGATTTCCAGCAGCCCGAAGGCGCCCGAGTAGGCGAGGATCACCGCGAGCAGCGGCACGAAGCCGCGCACCGAGAGCGGACCGGCGAGGTTGGCGACATGCCGCTGCTCGATGCGCCAGTGAGCGAGCACCGGCGAACGCCGAAACAGCAGCGTGCCGGCGAAACCGCAGGCTGCGGCGAACAGCACCGCGGCGCTGGCCGAAAGATAGGCGACGAACAGCGCGACCAGCATGGGGCCGACGATGAAGATAACCTCGATGAGGACCGATTCGAGAGAGTAGGCGGTGGCGAGCTGCGCTTCCTCGACGAGCCGCTGTCGCAGGAAGGTGCGCAGGCAAACGGTGATCGGCGGGAACGTGGCGCCAGCGAGCGCGGCGAGCGCGAATGACGTCCAGACGGGCGCCCTGACGTGCAGAGCGGCAACCAGCGCCACGAGCGTCGCCGGGAAAAGCAAGGCGCACGCGAGCAGGATACGGGAAGGCCCAGTGCGGTCGATGATGCGGCCGAGTACGGGCGCCATGGTGGCCAAGCCGGCGAGATAGCAGGCGGCGACCGCGCCGGCGTGCCCGAAGGATCCGCTCGCCGCCTGCGTTGCGAGCAAGATGGCGAGCCCGAGGATGCCGATCGGGAGTCGGCCGACAACCGAGGCGACGATCGTGCGTCGCAGTTCGGGCCGCTCGAGCAGGGTGGCGTAACGGTTGAGCGAGATCACAGGGCCTGCGCGAAAGGGGGGCGGATTGTCGCACAGGGAGTCGCAATGCTGCACTGCAGCATCCTTCTAACTCCCTATTGTTCCACGTGGAACAAACCGGACGAGGCCCGTCCGCGCTAGTTTCACGTGAAACATTCACGTATCATGCCGCCTCCGCAGAAACCCCCCGAATGCAGTACCCGATCGAGTTCGACGTCATCGTAGTGGGTGGCGGGCACGCCGGCACCGAGGCTGCCCTCGTCGCCGCACGCATGGGCGCCAAGACACTCTTGCTCACGCACAGCATCGAGACCCTTGGTCAGATGTCGTGCAACCCCTCCATCGGAGGTATTGGCAAGGGGCATCTCGTCAAGGAGATCGATGCCTTGGGCGGTGCCATGGCGCTCGCCACCGATGAGGCGGGTATCCAGTTCCGCGTGCTGAACGCATCCAAGGGGCCGGCGGTCAGGGCAACCCGCGCTCAGGCAGACCGGGTTCTCTATCGGCAGGCAATCCGCTCGAGACTCGAGCGACAGCCGAACCTCACGCTCTTTCAGCAGGCGGTAGACGACATCCTGCTGGAAGGGGACCGCGCGGTCGGGGTGGTCACCCAGGTCGGCATCCGATTTCGCGGCCGCGCCGTCATTCTCACGACCGGGACATTTCTTGGCGGGCTTGTCCATGTTGGCTTGGAGAAGTACCAGGCTGGACGCGCTGGCGACCCCGCCTCGATGGTGCTCGCAGCGCGCCTGCGAGAGATGAAGCTGCCGGTGGGCCGCCTCAAAACTGGGACGCCGCCCCGCATCGATGGACGGACCATCGATTTCGTGGTCATGGACGAGCAGCCAGGAGACAGCCCCGAGCCGGTCTTCTCGTTCCTGGGTCGGCGCGAGTTGCACCCGCGACAGTTGCCATGCTGGATCGCGCACACCAACGAAGCGACCCACGCGATCATTCGGAAGGGCCTGGATCGCTCACCGATGTACACCGGGGTGATCCAAGGGGTCGGGCCGCGCTACTGCCCGTCGATCGAAGACAAGATCCACCGCTTCGCCGACAAGGCGAGCCATCAGATCTTCCTGGAGCCTGAGGGTCTGGAGACCCATGAGTTCTATCCCAACGGGATCTCGACGAGCCTGCCATTCGACGTGCAACTCGACCTCGTTCATTCGATTCGCGGACTCGAGCGTGCCCATATCCTGAGGCCCGGCTACGCGATCGAATACGACTACTTCGATCCGCGCAATCTGAAGTCATCACTTGAAACGAAGACGCTCGGCGGCCTGTTCTTCGCCGGCCAGATCAACGGCACGACCGGCTACGAGGAGGCGGCTGCACAGGGGTTGTTGGCAGGGATCAACGCCGCGCTGCAGGTGCGTGGAGATGCACCTTGGTGCCCGCGGCGAGACGAGGCATATATCGGCGTGTTGGTCGACGATCTGGTCACCCGGGGCGTCTCCGAGCCGTATCGGATGTTCACGAGCCGTGCCGAGTACCGCCTGTTGCTGCGCGAGGACAACGCCGACCTCCGGCTCACCGAGACTGGCCGAAAGCTCGGGGCTGTCGACGATCTGCGCTGGGAGGCGTTCTCGCGAAAGCGGGAAGCCATCGACAAGGAGCAGGAGCGGCTGGAGCATCTATGGGTAAAGCCCGGCGAGGTGCCGGAATCGGAGGTCATTCGCGTTGTTGGCCGCACCATCGAGCGAGAGTACTCGTACGCGGCACTGCTACGGCGCCCTGGCGTGAGTTATCACTCACTTATGACGCTGCCCAATGCTGGTAATGCTGTCGCGGATGAGGCCGTGGGAGAGCAAGTGGAGATCCAGGCGAAGTATTTGGGCTATATCGAGCGCCAGAAGGACGAGGTCGCTCGCCGCGCCGGACAGGAGGACCAAAGATTGCCCCCAGATCTCGATTACCGCGCGGTGCGCGGACTGTCCAAGGAAGTGCAGCAGCAGCTGGAGCGCCAGCGGCCTGAAACCGTGGGACAGGCTGGGCGGATTTCCGGCGTGACCCCGGCCGCGATCTCGCTGCTGCTGGTGCACCTGAAGAGGAGTCAGGCACCACAGAAGCAACGCGCATGAACTCGCGGCGCGCTGCGCTGCGCGGCGGGCTCGAGACACTCGGGCTGCCGCTGCCGGGCGACGCGCAGGACAAGCTGCTCGCCTATCTCGAGCTGCTGGCGAAATGGAACCAGACCTACAACCTGACCGCGATCCGCGATCCCGACAAGATGATCAGCCATCACCTGCTCGACTCGCTCGCCGTGCTGCCCCATCTCCCGCCAGGCACGCTGGCCGACGTCGGCTCCGGCGGCGGCTTGCCCGGCATTCCGCTCGCAATTGCCGATCCCGCGCGCCGCGTGACCCTGAACGATGCCAGTCGCAAAAAAGCGGCGTTCCTGCAGCAGGCGATCATCGAGCTGCGGTTGGCCAACGCCGAGGTGCACGCAGGCCGCGTGCAGGGGTGGCGCCCGGCGCACAAATTCGCCTGCGTCATCGCGCGCGGCTTTGCCGAGCTCGCCGAACTCATCGCCACCTGCCGGCACCTGATCGCCCCGGGCGGCGTGCTGGCGGCGATGAAAGGCGTGTACCCCGAAGCCGAGCTCGAGCGCGTGCCTGGCGGCACGGACTGCCGCGACGTGCGCCGCCTGCGCGTGCCGCTGCTCGATGCGGAGCGCCATCTCGTGCTGTGCCACTGTGAAGGCTGAAGCATGGCGCACGTGATCGCAGTGGTGAACCAGAAAGGCGGTGTCGGCAAGACGACGACCAGCGTGAACCTTGCCGCCGCGCTCGCGCGCGCCGGGCAGCGCACGCTGCTCATCGACCTCGATCCGCAGGGCAACGCCACGATGGGAAGCGGCGTCGACAAACGCGCTGCCACGCGCACCGTCTACCACGTGCTGCTCGGTCTGGGCGAGATCGACAAGATCCGCACGAGGGCGGAGCGCGCCGGCTACGACCTGGTGCCCGCCAATCGCGAGCTTGCGGGCGCCGAAATCGAGCTGGTCGAGCTGCAGCACCGCGAGTCGCGCCTCAAGGCGGCGCTGGCGCCGGTGGCAGCCGAGTACGACTTCATCTTCATCGATTGCCCGCCGTCGCTGTCGCTGCTGACGCTGAACGGCTTGGTGGCCGCGCAGTCGGTGCTGATCCCGATGCAGTGCGAGTACTACGCGCTCGAAGGCCTCTCGGACCTGGTCGGCACGATCAAGCGCGTGCGCGCCAACCTCAATCCAAACCTGGAAATCGCGGGCCTGCTGCGCACCATGTTCGACGCGCGCAATACCCTCGCGCAGCAGGTCTCCGAGCAGCTCGAAGCGCACTTCGGCGACAAGGTCTACCGCAGCGTCGTGCCGCGCAACGTGCGCCTGGCGGAGGCGCCGAGCTACGGCACGCCGGCGGTGCTGTGGGATCCGGAATCGAAAGGCGCCCAGGCGTATCTCGCACTCGCCGAGGAAGTCCTGCAGCGCGCGGGCGTGGCGCTGCCCGCCACCACATGAGGCAATCATGACCAAACCAAGAGGACTCGGACGCGGCCTCGATGCCCTGCTGGGCTCGGGCGAGGCGCCGCGCGACACGCTCGCCACGCTGCCCGTCGGCCGCATCCGTCCCGGCCGTTACCAACCCAGGACGCGCATGGGGCAGGAAGCGCTGGCCGAGCTCGCGGCTTCCATCAAGACGCAGGGGCTGATGCAGCCCGTCCTGGTACGACCGGTGGACCGCGACCGCTACGAGCTGATCGCCGGCGAGCGGCGCTGGCGCGCCGCACAGATGGCGGGGCTGCAGGAGATTCCCGCCCTGGTCCGCGAGGTGCCCGACGAATCGGCGCTCGCCATGTCCCTGATCGAGAACATCCAGCGCGAGAACCTCAACCCGATGGAGGAAGCCGCCGGCCTGCAGCGGTTGGTGGACGAGTTCCGCATGACGCACGAGCAGGCGGCGGACGCGGTCGGGCGCTCGCGCACGGCGACGACCAACCTGCTGCGGTTGCTCAAGCTCACGAAGCCCGTGCAGGCAATGGTGATGGAAGGCGTGCTGGAGATGGGCCACGCGCGGGCGGTGCTTGCGCTCGAGGGCGCGCGCCAGATCGAAGCCGCCAACCGCATCGCCGCGCGCGGCCTTTCGGTGCGCGAGGCCGAAGCGCTGGTGGCGAAGCTGGTTCGCGGCCAGGGCGCCAGGCGACCGCAAAGGGCCGACCGCGATCTGGAACGGCTCGAAGAAGAGGTATCAGGACGCCTGGGTACCACGGTCGAAATCCGCGCCAGGCGCAGGGGCGGCGGCAAGCTGATCGTCCACTACTCGAGCCTTGATCACCTCGACCAGCTCCTCAAGAAGCTCGGCTGAGGGTGAAACAGGCGGGATGTTGCAGCGCAACGCGTTGACCTGCCTTGGTGCAACCCGTTAAAATCGCGCGGCTTTGCAGGCCGCCAAGAGCATGAACGCCAATCTGGGCAGCCTGCGCAAGCCGATCCGCACCGTTTTGTGGTGGCAGTTGATCGCCACTGCAGCCTTGACGCTCGCCGGGGGAGTTCTGGCCGGAGTCGACGGCGCACTGTCCGCTGCCCTGGGTGGCGCGGTCAGTGTCTGTGCCGGCTGGGTCTCCGCGGTCGTGGCATCGAAGGGCAAGGCGCAGTCCGCAGGGGATGTCCTGATCGGCGCGCTGATGGCCGAGGGCGTGAAGATCGGCCTCATCGTGCTCCTGCTGTGGCTGGTGCTGACGACCTACGAAGGCGTCGTCGCGCCCGCGTTCTTCGGGTCGTTCGTCGCGACGGTCCTGATTTTCGGCATGGCGTTTTTTGTGCGTGAGTACCCGTAGATGGCAGCCGGCAAAGACTTCAACGCCACGGATTACATCCAGCATCACCTGACCTTCCTCACCAAGCCGGTGGGGGAAGGCGGCTTCTGGGCGATCAACGTCGACTCCGTGGCTACCGCGGTGGTGCTCGGCATCCTCGGCCTGGGCGTGATGTGGTGGATCGTGCGCGGCGCGACCTCGGGCGTGCCCAATCGCCGTCAGGCCTTCGTGGAGCTCGCGTTCGAGTTCGTCGACGAGCAGGTGAAAGGCATCTTCCAGCACGGCGACCGCAGCCGCTTCGTCGCGCCCGCCGCGCTCACGGTGTTCGTCTGGGTGCTGTTGATGAACGCGATGGACTTCCTGCCGGTGGACGTGATGGCGGGGGTGCTCGAGAACGTGTTCCACGTCCATGCGTTCCGCCTGGTGCCGACGGCGGACGTCAACACCACCTTCGCGCTGGCGCTCGCCGTCTGGCTGCTGATGATCTGGTTCTCGATCGCGGCCAAGGGCCTGGGTGGCTGGATCCACGAACTGTTCTGCGCGCCGTTCGGCTCGAATCCGCTGCTGTGGCCGGCGAACCTGCTGTTCAACCTCATCGAATACGTATCCAAGCCGCTGTCGCACGCACTGCGGCTGTTCGGCAACATGTACGCGGGCGAGATCATCTTCCTGCTCCTCTGGCTGCTGGCGGCCACCGGCATCTTCGGCACGATCATCGCCACGGTTCTCGGCCTGGGCTGGGCGATCTTCCACATCCTGATCGTCGTCCTGCAGGCCTACATCTTCATGATGCTGACCGTCGTGTACATCTCGATGGCGCACGAACACCACTAACAACCACCGCAATCGTCTCTCGCTCAGGAAAGGAACCAAGATGGAAAAACTTCAAATGCTGGCCATGATCCAGGCCTACACCGGAATCGGCATCGGTCTCATGATCGGCGTCGGTGCCGCGGGCGCCTGCATCGGCGTTGGCATCATGTGCAGCCGCTTCCTCGAGGCCGCCGCGCGCCAGCCGGAGCTCACCAACTCGCTGCAGGCCAAGGTGTTCCTGCTGCTCGGCCTGATCGACGCCTCGTTCATCATCGGCGTCGGCCTGGCGATGATGTTCGCGTTCGCCAACCCGTTGCTCGCCGTCATCCGCTGACCCGGGCCCGCAGGGGGCTGCAATGAGCTTCAACCTCACGCTGATCGCGCAGGCCGCCGCGTTTGCGCTGTTCATCTGGTTCACGGTCAAGTTCGTCTGGCCGCCGCTGCTGCGCGCGATCGAAGCGCGGCAAAAGACGATCGCCGACGGCCTGGCCGCGGCCGATCGGGGCCGCAAGTCGCTCGAGCTCTCGGCCAGGCAGGCCGTCGAGGAAATTGCGGGCGCGCGCGGGCGCGCTTCGGACATCATTGCGCAGGCCGAAAGGCGCGCCGTGCAGGTGATCGAGGAGGCGAAGGTCGCGGCGAAGGCCGAAGGCGAGCGCGAAAAGGCGGCGGCGAAGGCCGAGATCCAGCAGGAAGTCTCGCGCGCGCGCGAGAAGCTGCGCGACGACGTGGCGGCGCTGGCGGTCGCGGGCGCCGAAAAGATCCTGCGGCGCGAAGTCGACGCCAAGGCGCACGCCGAGCTCCTCGACGGCATCAAGAAGCAGCTCTAGCCCATGGCCGTCAGACTGACATTGCGGGGATGCGGGGGGCTGCGCAAAGCCCGCCGCGCGTAGCATGGCAGAACCCACCACCATCGCGCGCCCCTACGCGGAAGCGGCTTTCAAGCTGGCGGATGCGCAGGGCAAGCTCGCCGAATGGTCGGCGGCGCTCGCGAACCTTGCCGCGGTGGCGGCCGATGCGCGCGTGCGCACGGCGGTCGGGGATCCGAACCTGCCCGCGGCGAAGGCCGCGGGACTGATCATCTCGATCCTCGCCGGCAAGCTCTCCGGCGATGCGGAGAATTTCGTACGCGTGCTCGCGGACAACGGGCGCCTGGACGTGGTGACGGAGGTCCGCGCGCATTTCGAAGCGCTGAAGAACGAGCGCGAAGGCACGCTGGAAGCAGAGATCCACACGGCGTTCGAGATGGCGCCGGCCCAGGTCGCCGACCTGGTGGCGCGGCTGGAGAAGAGCTCCGGCCGCAAGGTCAAGGCCCGCGTCAGCGTAGACCAGTCGCTCATCGGCGGGGTCAAGGTGGTGATCGGCGACAAGGTAATCGACGGTTCCGCGCGCGCCCAGCTGGGCGCGCTCGAGAACGCACTGAAAGCTTAAGGAGCAGTCATGCAACTCAATCCGTCCGAAATTTCGGAACTGATCAAGAACCGGATCCAGAACCTGGATGCCGGCGCGCAGATGCGCACCCAGGGCACCGTGGTGTCGGTGACCGACGGCATCTGCCGCATCCACGGGCTCTCGGACGTGATGCAGGGCGAGATGCTGGAATTCCCGAACAACACCTTCGGCCTGGCGCTGAACCTGGAGCGCGACTCGGTCGGCTCGGTGATCCTGGGCGCCTACGAGCACATCACGGAAGGCGACACGGTGAAGTGCACGGGCAAGATCCTCTCGGTGCCGGTCGGCCCGGAGCTGCTCGGCCGCGTGGTGAACTCGCTCGGCCAGCCGATCGACGGCAAGGGCCCGATCAACGCCAAGATGACCGACGTCATCGAGAAGGTGGCGCCCGGCGTGATCGCGCGCCAATCGGTGTCGCAGCCGGTGCAGACCGGCCTGAAGGCGATCGACGCGATGGTGCCGATCGGCCGCGGCCAGCGCGAGCTGATCATCGGCGA
>DASTHP010000014.1:0-2974 GCA_035718125.1 Burkholderiales bacterium
AGCCACCCGCCCTTTCCCAGCCAGAGCGGGTACTGGATGAGCACGATGAGCGCGGCGAGGATGCCGCCGAGGAGTCTCACGTCAGCGCAGGCGGGAGTAGACCTCCCGTCCGGGATAGCTCACGGAGTCGCCGAGGTCCTCCTCGATGCGCAGCAGCTGGTTGTACTTGGCGATGCGGTCCGAGCGCGAAAGCGACCCGGTCTTGATCTGCAGCGCGTTGGTGCCGACCGCGATGTCGGCGATGGTGGTGTCCTCGGTCTCGCCCGAGCGGTGCGAAACCACGGCGCCATAGCCGGAGCGCTTGGCGAGCTCGATGGCGGCAAAGGTTTCCGTGAGCGTGCCGATCTGGTTCACCTTCACCAGGATCGCGTTGGCCACGCCCTGGCGCACGCCCTCGCGCAGCAGGCGCGTGCTGGTGACGAACACATCGTCGCCCACCAGCTGCAGCTTCTGGCCCAGCCGGCCGGTGAGGAGCTTCCAGCCTTCCCAGTCGCCTTCGGCCATGCCGTCCTCGATGGAGACGATCGGGTAGCGCCCGGCGAGATTCGCCAGGTAGTCGATGAACCCCGCGGTCTCGAGCTTCAGGCCCTCGGACTCCAGCACGTATTGGCCGTTCTTGTGGAACTCCGAGCTCGCGCAATCGAGCGCGAGCATCACGTCCTGTCCGGCGGTGTAGCCGGCCCGGTCGATCGCCTGCAGGATCAGCTCGATCGCCGCCGCGTGGCCCGGCAGGTCCGGCGCGAACCCTCCCTCGTCGCCCACCGACGTCGACAGGCCCTTGGCGTGGATCAGCTTCTTGAGCGCCTGGAACACCTCCGCGCCGCAGCGCAGCGCCTCGCGAAACGACTGCGCGCCGACCGGCACGATCATGAATTCCTGCAGGTCGAGGCGGTTGTTCGCATGCGCGCCGCCGTTGATCACGTTCATCATCGGCACGGGCATCTGCATCGGCCCGGAGCCGCCGAAGTAGCGGTAGAGCGGCAGGCCCGCCTCCTCGGCGGCGCCTTTGGCGACCGCCATCGACACCGCCAGCAGCGCGTTGGCGCCCAGGCGCGACTTGTTCTCGGTGCCGTCCAGCTCGATCAGCGTCTTGTCGATGAACGCCTGCTCCGAGGCATCCAGGCCCACGATCGCCTCGGAGACCTCGGTGTTCACGTGCTCCACGGCCTTGAGCACGCCCTTGCCGCCGTAGCGCTTGGCGTCGCCGTCGCGCAGCTCGATTGCCTCGCGGCTGCCGGTGGAGGCGCCCGAGGGCACCGCGGCGCGGCCCATCGAGCCCGATTCCAGCAGCACGTCGGCCTCGATGGTGGGATTGCCGCGCGAGTCGAGGATTTCGCGCGCGACGACGTCGACGATGGAGCTCATGAGCGGGTCACCTTGGTTTCCAGGAATGCGTTCTTCTTGACCGTCCGGTCGAGGTCGCGCAGCGTCTCCAGCAGCTCGGGCATCAGCGCGAGGTGCATGGAATTCGGCCCGTCGCACAGCGCCTCATCCGGTTTCGGATGGGTTTCCATGAACACGCCGGAGACGCCCGCCGCGACCGCCGCGCGCGCGAGCACCGGGATGAACTCGCGCTGCCCGCCGCTGGAGGTGCCCTGCCCGCCCGGCAGCTGCACCGAATGGGTCGCGTCGAACACCACCGGGCAGCCCGTGGCGCGCATCGCGGCGAGGCCGCGCATGTCGACCACGAGGTTGTTGTAGCCGAAGCTGAAGCCGCGCTCGCACACCAGGATCTGCTGGTTGCCAGTGCTGCGCGCCTTGTCGACGACGTTGCCCATCTCCCAGGGCGAGAGGAACTGCCCCTTCTTGATGTTCATCGCCTTGCCCTGCTTTGCCACGCTGCGGATGAAATTCGTCTGCCGGCAGAGGAAAGCGGGCGTCTGCATCACGTCCACCACCGCCGCCACCTCGGCCAGCGGCGTGTCCTCGTGCACGTCGGTCACCACCGGCACGCCGATCTGCTTCTTGACGGCCGCAAGGATGCGCAGCCCCTCCGCCATGCCGGGGCCGCGATAGCTCGCGCCCGAGCTGCGGTTCGCCTTGTCGAAGGAGCCCTTGAAGATGTAGGGCATCCCCAGGCGGACGGTGTGCTCCTTGAGCATGCCGGCGACGTCCAGGCACAGCTGCTCGCTCTCGAGGGTATCCGGCCCGGCGATGAGGAACATCGGCCTCTCGAGGCCGACGTCGAACCCGCACAGCTTCACGCCGCGACCACCGACAGGGATCCGCCGGAGTCCGCGCGCGGCACGCGCGCGCGCCGCTCGAGCGCCGCCTGCACGAAGGCCTTGAACAGCGGGTGCCCGGCGCGCGGCGTCGAGGTGAATTCCGGGTGGAACTGGACGCCGACGAAGAAAGGATGCGCGGGCAGCTCCATCATCTCGGGCAACTGCTCGCTCGGGGTGCGCGCCGAGACCTTGTAGCCCTTGGCCTCGAGCTGCGGCACGTAGATGTTGTTCACTTCATAGCGGTGGCGGTGGCGCTCGTTCACCTCGGCGCCATAGATGCGCTGCGCGAGCGTGCCGGGCTCCACCGGGCACTTCTGCGCCCCCAGGCGCATGGTGCCGCCCAGCTCAGAGGCCTCGCTGCGCCGCTCGATGCGGCCGGTGCGATCGAGCCACTCGGTGATCAGCGCCACCACCGGGTGCGGCGTGTCGGGATCGAACTCGGTGCTGTTGGCGCCCGCGAGGCCGCAGACGTTGCGCGCGAACTCGATGGTCGCGAGCTGCATGCCCAGGCAGATGCCGAGATACGGGATCGCGTTCTCGCGCGCATAGCGGATGGCCGCGATCTTGCCCTCGGTGCCGCGCTTGCCGAAGCCGCCCGGCACCAGGATCGCATCCATCTTCTCCAGCATCGCCGTGCCGCTGCGCTCGACTTCCTCCGAATCCACGTAGTGGATCTTCACGCGGCTGCGCGTGTGGATGCCCGCGTGCTTCAGCGCCTCGTTCAGCGACTTGTAGGAGTCCTGCAGGTC